>NZ_AUCD01000141.1 GCF_000429585.1 Atopococcus tabaci DSM 17538 | reverse complement strand
TTACTTAAGATATTGAACCGCCGTATACGGAACCGTACGTACGGTGGTGTGAGAGGACGATAAATGAATGAATCATTTATCTCCTACTCGATTTTTAAATTCATTGGCCGTTGTGAGCATTCTTTTTGTCGTTCCATGTGGTTTTCGATACGCTTGACGTATAGAGAGACCATCTTGGAAGGAGACGGTAACGTGTTTGAATTGACGGACAGAGTAGCGATTATCACCGGCGGTACATCCGGAATTGGGGAGGCCATCGCCAAGATGTACGCCCAACAAGGCGCGAAAGTGGTCGTTTCCGGAAGAAATGAAGAGGAAGGGCAGCGCATCGTGAAGGAGATTGAAGAAAAAGGCGGAACAGCTTTATTCTCCCAAACCGATGTGTCGAGTTATGAAAAGGTTAAAGGATGCATTCAGCAAACGTTGGACACCTTTGGAACGATTGATATTTTGGTGAACAGTGCCGGCATTCATGACGAATACAAGACCGTCTTGGAAATGAGTGAAGACGAGTACGATAAGCTGATGGACGTGAACTTGAAAGGTGCCTTCTTGATGACAAAAGAAGCGTTGCCGGTGATGCTGGAAAAAGGCAAAGGAAACATCTTGAACGTCGGCTCGCAGGGAACGTTTGTCGCCGGGCCCGGCGGGGCAGCCTATGTGATGTCCAAACACGCCATCGACGGATTGACCAAACAGCTGGCCTATGACTTTGGACAAAAAGGGATCAAAGCGAACACCATCGCTCCGGGATTCATTGAAACACCGATGACGGAAGGAATTGAAGACGAACGGTTGAAAGACATCCCGGCCGGACGAGCAGGGAAAGCAGAAGAAATTGCAGCTTTGGCCGTGTTCTTGGCATCAGATGCTGCTGATTACATCCAAGGTGCCGCCATCAAAGCAGACGGCGGATGGACAGTCGGAAGATAAGTGAATATCATTTACGCAGCCCCTTTCAGTGCGAAAGGGGCTCTTTTCGCGCAAAGAAGTTAGTGTAAAATAGTTCTCGGTAAGTCATCTATTGTTTATTGGACAAAAAGAAACGAGACCTTTATTCTAAAAGTTACCACACAAATAGAAAG
>NZ_AUCD01000140.1 GCF_000429585.1 Atopococcus tabaci DSM 17538 | reverse complement strand
TTTTGTATGCCTAATTATATATAGCAAAAACGACGAGAAAATTAGTTAATCTAATTTCTCGTCGTTTTTATTTAGTGGCTTTTGTCCCAGCCTCACAAATCTGTTGAACGTAATTTTTTTAATAAATGATTAAACAGGGTGAAGTGTTTTATTTTATTGCAACAACTGCAATACGCCTTGAGGCATTTGGTTGGCCTGTGCCAACATTGCTGTAGAAGCTTGGGAAAGGATATTGTTCTTCGTGAACTCCATCATTTCTTCTGCCATGTCCACGTCGCGGATACGGGAGTTGGCTTCGGATAAGTTCTCTTTTGTTGTTGTAAGGTTGTTAATCGTGTGTTCTAAGCGGTTTTGGCTTGCACCCAGTTCCGAACGTTGAGCAGAAACTAACTCGATTGCGCCATCAATAGCGTCAATTGCTCCAGTAGCATCAGTCGTAACATCTACAGATAAACTCAATCCAGTAGATGACATATCACCAATGTTTACCTCCATTTGCTCATCGGCAGTATTATTAGCGCCAATTTGAAGTTGAATGCCGCTTCCCGCTTCTGATAAACTACCATCCAGCAAAGCTTTTCCGTTAAAGGCAGTTGTGTTGGCTATTCTGTCAATTTCAGTAGTCAACGAGCTGATTTCTGCTTGAATTGCTGTCAAGTCTTCAGCACTGTTTGTTCCGTTTGATGCTTGAACGGAAAGGTCACGCATACGGTTCAAAATGCTGTGGGTTTCATTCAACGCACCTTCAGCTGTTTGGATTAAAGAGATACCGTCTTGAGCGTTACGGGTAGCTTGTGTCAAACCAGAAATTTGGTTTTTCATTTTTTCGGAGATGGACAACCCTGCTGCGTCGTCTCCTGCTTTGTTGATGCGCAATCCGGATGACAATTTCGCCAAAGAGCTGCTTTTTGCAGCGTTAGCTGAAGTCAAACGGGAGTATGTGTTCATTGCTGAAATATTTGTGTTGATTCTCATTGTGTGTTTCCTCCATTTTGTATGTTTTATTGAAAGCTATTGCCTTCTACTCTATTTATCGGATTGTTAGAGATTTATTTAAGTCGTAAATTTCAAGTTTAAGTTAGCCACCCCCA
>NZ_AUCD01000139.1 GCF_000429585.1 Atopococcus tabaci DSM 17538 | reverse complement strand
TTATCAAAAATAGAATAATTAAATGGAAACTATTGGGTGGCAACATTGTGTACTTTTCGTTGCAAAACTATGTACTTCTCTATTGCAAAACACAATTATTAAGAAAAACATTCTCAATATAGCTTTTCTTCTCTATATCCCCAATAGTATTCTCAATGATAACTCGATATTTATCATATATTGATAACCAATTAGTTAACATTTTAGGAAGATTATCAAATATTTTATCGTACTTACATAACTTGACCACAGAAACTTCGCTGTACTCTTTTAGAGATATCTGATTGATAAATAAATGCTGTTGATCTAGCCCAGGTCCAGTATAAAATGATATTTTCTTTATTGGACTAGCTCGTGAGAGTAGAAAAGTATAAAAATTTTGAATACGTCTGATATTTTTTCTAATTTCACTACCCGTTTTTTCATGGTCATATTCGAGTAGATAATTCATTTTAGTCTCATAAATGCTTTTATTGACACCAGCATTTTTATGCCCAGTATAGTCTGTGTAAAGTAATTCGAATAACTCAAACGTAATTTCTTCTAATGGAATTTTAGTTTTAATCCGACATTCATCTTCTAAACTACCATGAGTAAACCAATTATCAAAAAAGTCCAATGAAAATTGAGCCTTAGTGAACTTTTGGTCTCTATTGAACCATGTACTTCCTATGTATAGTTCTTTACTGATAATCTTCACACGATTTACTCCAATATTTATCATTGAATATGTTATTTCATTATTAATAGTAACTTGATTTTTTTGTAAACTGAATATCTTTTTACTATCGTGTAAGATGCCATAAATCGTGGGTATTTCATCAAACTGAGCAACATCTGTATTACAATCATAAATAGTCAAACTTATTCCTTCATAAATATCATAATTTATTTGACCAAAAGATTGTTCTTGAAATTTTTGATCAAAAGAACAAGTGACCGATTCTGAAAACGAGTGTAAATTATCATACTTTAATACCATTTAATTCAATCCTTACATTAATTCTGATAAAGTCCATATAATTGTGTAAAAGATAAAAGGCCATGTAAAAGCCCTTTTACGGTACAATGTTTTTAACCACTAAAAACATACCCAGGA
>NZ_AUCD01000138.1 GCF_000429585.1 Atopococcus tabaci DSM 17538 | reverse complement strand
GCTTACTTAAGATATTGAACCGCCGTATACGGAACCGTACGTACGGTGGTGTGAGAGGACGATAAATGAATTAATCATTTATCTCCTACTCGATTAAAAAAAATCAAAAAAATATTGACCTTGAGGCTGTTTCTGTGTACAATAGTTCTTGTGTGTGAGAGATATTGGCCCGTTGGTCAAGTGGTTAAGACACCGCCCTTTCACGGCGGTAACACGGGTTCGAATCCCGTACGGGTCATTTTAGCTTAGGAAGGCGAATTTCCAAGCGGCCGGCTTAGCTCAGTTGGTAGAGCATCGCATTCGTAACGCGGGGGTCACAGGTTCAAGTCCTGCAGCCGGCATAAAATGAGAAAAAAGACATATCAAGGTTTTGATGACCTTTGATATGTCTTTTTTGTGTATATAGTTCAATGACCCTGCCTCTAAAGAGACAGACAAGATAATTGATTCAAAAGAGCAGGTGGAGTAGGGTTTGGAATGAGGGTATACCTTCGTTTGAGACAACAAGGAAAGATTGAAAATAAGTCCTCCAAAGAGGTGAGAAAATTGGCATTCAACTACGATCTTGACTTCGACAACATAGACTTTCGCAAACAGCCGGAATTGTACAGGGTGGGAAGAGGAGAATAAGGAGTGTTGCTGGTAGAGCCGTATAAGAGCGAGATACTTCCGCACTGGCGCTTTAAGCCCCCTGAAATCGCAAAAGAATCATCTGAAAAAATTTACCAGTTGTACTTAGAGTACAAAGAAGCGGGCGATTTTGTCGAGATGGATATGGCCAGAAAGTTTCTTCAGATGGGCTATACACGGTCCAGGCGTTACGCAAACTACAAAGGTGGAAGGAAATACGATGAAGACGGTGAAATAAAGGAAAGAACGATGGACGAAGAAAAAGCAGAATCAGCGGCCATATTTGAACAAAAATAGAAATCGTACGAGAAGATGCAGATTACCTTAAACTGAAGAAAGAACACCAAAAGAAGTATGGTTGAAGCAGCGGTGGAGCACCATAGAGAGAGGCTGGGACAAAAGTCCCATCCTCCTCTTCTGCGTTTCCGAATAGGCCAGCGAAAATGCGCTCCAGGGGTTCGGGTCTAAACGCATTTTGTCCCGCTCTCTTTCCTACGTTTAGTCAAGTCAAACGTGGTTGAACAAGGAAATTTCCTTCGGAATGGACGGG
>NZ_AUCD01000137.1 GCF_000429585.1 Atopococcus tabaci DSM 17538 | reverse complement strand
AAGCCATATCGACAAAAATATTTTAGAGCCTGTTATGCGAGAGTTACCGCAGTTTTTTAAGGGTTTGAAAGTTAAAAAAGTCAAAGCCAATACTCGTGGCAACCCTGTAAAAAGCTATATTTTCACTTGGAAACCTGAAAAATCTGAAAAGTGGGTTGACGGAAAATACGAGAAAGAGAAAGGCGGAAAAGCGAAGAAGAAGGTTACTAGGAAAGAAACCCTGCCGGACTGGGCAAAAGAGGGGTACAAACCTCCAGAAGATAAACCTCTTTCTATGGAGCAAGAATTTGAAATGAGAGTGAAATTATACAATCTGCGAGGGGAAAACAAAGAATGGTCAAAAGATATGATCAGCAATTTTAATAAAAAGCATGGAGAAAATATGTTTGAGAAGTTATTAGCTGAAAGCGAGGAGCCCGTCAATGAAAATTAAATACGGTTCATTTGATGAAAAAAAGGGGACAGTCGTTGCGTGGCATGAAGATACAACTAAAAAGGGTAATTATGTGTTGACCGTTCGTACTCCAATGGGAAGGATTATTTCAGCAATTGAAAAAGAATTATCTTCCGAACAAGTGCAAGAGTTGAAAGAAAATGTTCCGAAAGATGGAACCCAGATACAGTTCCCCAGTATTCAGTAATTCGAATTACCATTCCTATCGCCCTCTCATGTTTTTATTAGATGCGCATCTATCTAATAAAGAGAGGAAAGAGGAAAAAAAACAACTCTATATAAGATTTATTTCTTAATACCTAAAAAGATTCCAGCTCTTGATCTGCTATAACACGAACCAAATAATTATACTCGTCCTCAGACAATTCATAATAGGCATCACCAATCATTAAATCATTTTCACCATAAATGACAGAAACTGCTCGTGTTCCCGCGTAGGATTCTCTGTCTAAATATAAGTCCATTTCATAATTAGTTGTAGGTAACGATTTGTTTCCTTCTTTTAATTCCATATCAAGAGCTAACTGGAATCCGTTTGAGTTTAGTAGTTGGTTAATTTCTTCTTCACTATCTAAAATAGCTCTTTTCCTATTCCCTGCTGACCCTCTATTATCAGTAAACACAATTCTTGCAATTATTTCTTCCTCACCGATCCACTCAAATAAAGCTTCCTCAAATGTCGTATGCTTACTGCGTTCATTAATCAAGAAAATAGATACAATCAGCAAAATGATAGCCAAACTAATTAATATT
>NZ_AUCD01000136.1 GCF_000429585.1 Atopococcus tabaci DSM 17538 | reverse complement strand
GGATTATTGGGAGGCTAACAAGGCCTTTTTTTATTGCCAGACTATGTACTTATTCATTGCAATCTTCTGTATTTCTATATTGCCATAAACAGGTGAAGATAGTAAGGCTGTGATTGATGGCGAAACCGCTGTCGATGGAAAACCTTTCAAATACGAAGACAAAGCCATTGCCATGGGAGAAAAACCGGTGCGGACTCCTGGTAAACCTGAACTGCACAACTCAGGCGACCACTCCCCTATGAAAACCACTTTAGACAAAGGCAAAGAGCTGCTTCAAAACAAAACAGATTCAGGAGAAACAAAAGATCCAGAGAAATAAAGATAACCTGCTGTAATGAATGAAGAACCCGTGAAAGACAAGTTTCTGTCTCTCACGGGTTCTTCAAATTCTTAAAGCAGTTACTCCGTTCTTTTTCCAATTTTATTCACTGTCGTTTTTCCGGTGCCTTTTCTAACTTGGCTGCCTATGAAAATATTCCATATACCAAACGCCATAACAAATATCCCAATAAACCAAGCGACAAATGAACTGAGCAGCCCTATCAGTAGAATCAGTAGTCCCACTATCATCTGCACGTTACCTAATTTTTGATTCATTTTTTCGACTCTTCCTTCTTTCTTAAACTTAAAGATACAAATGACTAACGATGTTGATCGATTAAGATAGAATTCCCGTCCGGATCCTCCAATGTAATGTAAGCGGGTCCTTCTGTTGTCTCATCGGCCTCTTCCTTCAACTGAATCCCTTTTTTCTTTAACTCTTTTGAAGCTCTCTTACATCAGTAAAGGATTCTGTGTTTTCAGCATTCTCGTCCCATCCTGGATTAAATGTCAAAATGTTTTTCTCAAACATACCTTCAAATAAACCTATCACAGTCTCCCCATTTTTTAGAATCAACCATTTTTGATTGATGTCGCCGCCTAATGGTTCAAATCCCAATTTTTCATAAAATTCTTTTGATCGTTGGATATCTTTTACATTCAGGCTTATTGAAAATGCTCCTAGTTCCATTATGTTCCTCCTACTGTGTTTGAATTATACTCCTTCTTAAATATAACACACAACCACTTCGAGACAGATTTAAAAACAGAAAACAAAAAAAGCACTTCATAAATATTGAATGTTCAATACTTATGAAGTGCTTTTTGTATGATACCGGTGGCCGGAGTCGAACCGGCACGTCCTCGCGGACACTGGATTTTGAGTCCAGCGCGTCTGCCTATTCCGCCACACCGGCATAATGAA
>NZ_AUCD01000135.1 GCF_000429585.1 Atopococcus tabaci DSM 17538 | reverse complement strand
TGAAGTGACCCCTAAAAGTTAGACACGGTTATTTCATTTAGGCAGCTTGGTTAAAATGAGTTCGGTACTGCACCGGACTCATTTTTAATTTTGCCTTCATGCGTTTCGTGTTGTAATAGTGTATATAATTTTCAAGTTCCTTTTTAAAATGCTCCACACTTTCAAATTCCTTTAAGTAGAGGAATTCAGACTTCATGATGCCAAAGAAGTTCTCCATGACAGAATTATCGTAACAGTTGCCTTTACGTGACATACTTTGCACAATGCCTCGTGATTGGAGCGTATGGCGATATTGTTTCATTTGATAATGCCAGCCTTGATCGGAATGCATCAGTAGCTGGTGTTCCTCAGGTAATCGTTCTAACGCTTTCTCCAACATCTCTGAAACTAAAGAATACGTTGGTCTAGAACCGATTGTATACGTGATAATTTCGCCATTAAATAAGTCTAAAACAGGCGATAGATAGAACTTTTCACCAAATAATTTAAACTCCGTAATATCCGTTACCCACTTCTCATTCGGGGCTTCAGCCGTAAAGTTGCGATCTAAAATATTCGGCGCAATTTTACCGACTGTTCCTTTATAAGACTTATATTTTTTCATACGCACTACACACTTTAAACCAAGTTCTTTCATGATGCGTTGAACCTTCTTATGATTCACTTTTTGTCCACGATTTGCTAGCTCATCGCGAATACGACGATACCCATAACGGCCTTCGTGTTCCTCATAAATGGATTGAATGTCCTCTTTTAGCTTGGCATCTGGATCTGGTCGATTCATCTTTTTTACTAAATCATAGTACGTGCTACGTGGAATTTCTGCGAATGCCACAAGCGCCTTCACCGAGTACTTATGCCTTAATTCATAGATGACTCTTACTTTGTCTTCTTTGGTGATTTTTCCTTTGCTTGAACTAAGGCGTTCAACTTTTTTAAATAATCGTTTTCCATACGTAGATGGTTGATTTCTGCTTGAAGTGCTTCAGGTGAGCCTTCTACTGGTGTTGGTTTTGGTTGTTTACTCGTTTCTTTTTTCATAGATGGACGCCCCTTTTTCTTTGATTGAAGGGCATCGAATCCTTTTGTTTCAAACTGTTTTCGCCACTGTAGAATCGTGGATGGAGCTGCTATACCAAAAATAGCCGCTGTTTCATTGAAGGACGTACCGTTTTCAATCATGAAGTTTAGTACATCTAGTTTAAACTGTGGGGTGTAGTTTGTATATCGTTTTATAAACGCTTCTACACCGTTATGTTCATATTGTTTCTTCCAAACTCGAATAATTTTATCATCAGCCCCGATTGATTGAGCGATTGTTTTGAAGCTTTCATTGCCATTCAAATACCTTAGAACGGCTT
>NZ_AUCD01000134.1 GCF_000429585.1 Atopococcus tabaci DSM 17538 | reverse complement strand
GCTGCCGCGCAGATATGATTCCGCAATAGCTCAGTCGGTAGAGCGCGTGACTGTTAATCACGATGTCGCAGGTTCGAGTCCTGCTTGCGGAGTTTTAAAATTGAATGCCGCTTTAGCTCAGTCGGTAGAGCGCTTCCATGGTAAGGAAGAGGTCGCCGGTTCGATTCCGGCAAGTGGCTTCCGGTAAACGAGATCATGTGGATCTCGTTTTTTTTGTATTATGAAAATCGATGAGAGGAGAAAGTCTACCAATGAGTACATTTGAAGAAATAAAACAGGGGATTATGACTGATACAATGAATCAGCCATTCACGCAACGCGGCGTTCCCCCTCTGTTTAAAGCTTCAAAAGACGCGCGTATTGCTATCGTCGGACAAGCACCAGGCCGCAAGGCAGAAGAAACCCAATTGTTTTGGAATGATCTCAGCGGCGATCGACTGCGCGAATGGATGGGCGTTACTAGAGAAACTTTTTATACTACAGATGTGATTGCCCATCTGCCGATGGATTTTTACTATCCAGGTAAAGCAAAGTCGGGGGATCTCCCGCCTCGAAAAGGTTTTGCCGAAAAGTGGCATCCATTATTACTACAAGAAATGCCCAACATTGAAACAATCATCTTAATAGGAAGTTATGCCCAAAAATATTACTTGGGCAATAAGCGTGAAAAGAACCTGACAGAAACCGTACGGAATTTTGAGGAATATTTGCCTAAGTATATGCCTTTGGTGCATCCGTCTCCCTTGAACCACGGCTGGCTGAAACGGAATCCGTGGTTTGAACAAGAAGTCGTTCCGGTGTTGAAAGAGATTGTTCACCACAATTTGTGAGACAGTGAAATGGCCGACCTTTATCTTTTCTATGCTCAAGACTCATCCTGGTCCCTCAAATGATTTATTTTAGGGATTCATGTTACAATAGGGAAAAGATATGGAAAGGATGATGACAGTGGAATTTGAAAAAGAAGGCAATCGTTTCTTTAAAAACGACGAGAACGGCCGGATGATTGCAGAGGTCACTTACCGTCCTGTTAGGGAAGACGTCATCGATATCAACCATACATTTGTAGATCCAAGTCTGCGTGGGCAAGGAATCGCTGAAAAGTTGGTTGACAGGGTAGTTGAAGAGGTGGAAAAAGAGGGGAAAAAAATCCAACCATCATGCCCCTATGTCGTCAAACTGTTTGATCGGAAAACAGATAAGTATGGCCACCTTCAAGTAAAATAACGTTCACAAATCAATGACCGCCTTCAATAATGTGAAGGCGGTCGATTTTTTTAGTGCGCCCGGCATGGGCGACAACTTGGTGGTGAAAGTCCACTACAGACTTGGCAGTAGGAACTGTTAGCGAAAGTCAAGGGTGTCCG
>NZ_AUCD01000133.1 GCF_000429585.1 Atopococcus tabaci DSM 17538 | reverse complement strand
AATTACCTGTGGACATGAAGATTCTCCTTTGCTTATTTTGTGGTGATTTAAGTATAACGAATCTTCATGTCTTTTTGTATTTTCAGAAATTACTGGGTGTTGCAATTCATCTTACAACACACCAATAAAAAAATAGGTAAAAAAACAAAAAAACTATTGACAGATTTTGAAAAGTGGTGTACATATAAATTAGAGTTAGCACTCAACGACAGAGAGTGCTAATGACGAGGATAAAAATAAGTAAAGGAGTGATTATCATGGCAGGATTAATTCCATTCAACAGAAAGCAAAAT
This sequence comes from Atopococcus tabaci DSM 17538, assembly GCF_000429585.1. Taxonomy (GTDB): domain Bacteria; phylum Bacillota; class Bacilli; order Lactobacillales; family Carnobacteriaceae_A; genus Atopococcus; species Atopococcus tabaci. The sequence goes on along the minus strand of NZ_AUCD01000133.1, from coordinate 1,112 downwards.
GATATAATAAATACTGGTTTTGAAGATTTTTCCAACATGATTGATGACTTTTTTACAGGTAGCTGGCCATTGCAAAGAAGTTTAGCAGCAGATACATTTAAGATTGACATTCAGGATAATGATACAGAGTACACAATTGAAGCAGAACTTCCAGGAGTAAAGAAAGAAGATGTAGAGATTACACTTAACGAAGGAAGACTCAACATTTCAGTGAAAAAAGAAGAAGTTTCTGAAGATAAAAACAAAAAATATATTCATCGTGAAAGAAAATATGCTCAGATGTCACGAAGCATATTGCTTGCAGATGCAAATGAAGAAAGTGTTCAGGCAAAACTAGAAGATGGTGTATTGACAATTAAGGTACCTAAAAAGGAACAGGTCGACACCTCTAAACGCATCATGATCGAATAATGAAAGACAGTACATTAGCACGCTGGCACAACAACATGCCGGTGTGCTAATGCTTTTTAATTGAGAAACAATAGCGTAAGTTCATTGGGATAAACATCTGAATTAATATAGAATAAAATATAGGTGGAAATCAATGGTATTAAAAACGTAGTAAGCGGTGAATAGCTAGGTACCTGTGAGTCCTGGCGGCCTCCTGTTAAACTTAAGATATCTTAAGTACACAGGAGGTTTTTAATATGGAAAAGAACAAACAATAGTACCCAAAAAAAGTATGAATTGTTCAGGATATATTCTTCACCAAATTCTTCTGTAGCCAATTCTAGTATTTCTTCGTCTACACGTACATTCCGTTTGCTTAACACTTCTTTACTATAGATTGCTCTAAGTGTAAACCGTCAGGCTTTTTTACTGTCTAAATTTAACTAGCACCACGCGTATGAGTATTAGTCTCTTAAATTAAAATTGGTCTGGAAAGTAACTTGTCAATTCAAGTTCTTTATCAAGGGCTATTAAATAAGGAACCTTGTAGGGAAATCAATTCATTTTATGAAATTGATTTCTCTTTTGTTTAAACAAAATTATCCTAATTATTTCTAATTGATTCTATAGTCAAGTCCATAATCCTGTGTAAAATACTATACAATGTTTTACTGGTCTCTCATTGATCAAACTTAATATATTTTCTTGTAGAACTAAGCCAT
>NZ_AUCD01000132.1 GCF_000429585.1 Atopococcus tabaci DSM 17538 | reverse complement strand
TCTTCGAGAACATCTCGAAGAAGGAACACCAATCAGACAATTGGCTCGTAAATATAATATTCCATCGGCCGACACTGTCAGAAATTGGATAATAAAGTATACTAAAGGGGAAAATATCAGGAGTTACTCTCCAAAACCCGAGGTGTATACGATGAAAGGTAGAAAAACAACACAAGAAGAAAAAATTCAAATTGTCAAAGACTATCTAGCCAATAATTTATCCTATAAAGAAGCAGCTGAAAAACACCAGGTATCCTACAATAATGTCTATTCGTGGGTTCAAAAGTACAAAGAACACGGTCCAGACGGACTCGTCGATGGACGAGGTCGCGGGAAACCGGACATTATTCAAACAGAAGAAGAAAGAATTCGGGCTGAAAATGCGGCTTTAAAGGCACGTAATGAGTATCTGGAAACGGAGAACGCGGCGTTAAAAAAGTTAGAAGAAGTGGAAAGAGAGTTGATGTCACGCAGACGAGGTATGAGGCGGAATACCAAACGATCAAGAAACTACAAAAAGAAGGATTCAAAGTAATTCATCTCTGTGAAGCATTAGGTGTCAGTAAAGCCGGTTATTATAAGTGGCTGAAGCGAAAGCCGACTACGTCGGAAAAGCGACTGCGAAAGCTGGTTGAATTAATTCTTCAAGTCTATGAAGAGCACAAAGGCATTTATGGGTATCGTCGCATCACTATTTATCTGAACCATTTCATGAATGCCAGAGTGAACCATAAGTGTGTCTATCGCTTGATGAAGCTGTTGGGTTTGAGAGCCGTTATCCGTCGGAAACGGTATACCTACAAACCTCACAAAGCGACACATGTCACCGAGAATATCCTCAATAGAGAATTCCAGAAGGAATACAAGCCGATGGACGTCTTATTAACCGATGTGACGGAATTTAAGTATAGCCAGCACTCCAAAGCTTATCTCAGCGCTATACTCGATTATGGATCAAATAAAATAGTTGCCTTTAAATTATCCAAACACAATAACAATGCCTTAGTCCGTGATACCGTCCGTCAGATCGAAGACGATCTTGTGCCGACCCACACACTCCTGCACAGCGATCGCGGCTTTCAATATACGTCTCACGGATTCCGCAATTTTGTCAAAAAACATCAACTCACCCACAGTATGTCGCGTGTGGGCAAGTGTATTGACAACGGCCCAATGGAAAACTTTTGGGGCATCATCAAGGAAGAAATGTATCGTCTAAAGACCTACACGAGTTTTGAAGAATTAACGCATGATATTAAACGATACATTGACTTTTATAACACCCGACGGGTGACGTTGAAAATGGGCTTGAGTATTCCTGCATAAAAAAGCCATGCATGAAAAATCTCATACATGGCACAAAATATTTTGTTTATTTATCTGTCTACTTGACAGGGGGCAGTTCA
>NZ_AUCD01000131.1 GCF_000429585.1 Atopococcus tabaci DSM 17538 | reverse complement strand
CGCTTTTTTATTTTTTATGTTGTTTATAAAACTTCTGTGTATAATACTCGTGTTCGGCTGTTTAATCTGAATCCACCTAATCTTGCACGTAACTTACCGTTCCAAGAAGGTCCATTGACCCAAGGGAGAGAGGTAGCAAAATCAAAGTTATAATTCGCTTCGTTACCACCATTATCAATCGATAAGTTAGCTGTAGATCCAACGGCAAAATAATATGAACCATCATAAGCTCTAGTAATGTATCCATCTACTATATCCACTTTAAAACTAGCCCATCCTACTACATTGAAATTGCCAGATATTTCATAAGTATGTCTGCCAGACATAGGGACTGTTTTAGGAGAAGATTCTGCCCAATAAGGAGTGATAAGTGGTTCGTCACCACTTATTTTTTTAACAGTAATCGTAACATCTTTTCCTTCAGGCGATTTTACTGTTTCAGTGTAGCTTTCTTTCGCGTCTCTCGCAACCGTTTTCTTTTGTTTGATAAAATTATGAGTAAGTCTAGACCGGTATAGATTATGATTCAATTTGTAAAACATAAAAACAAGAAGATCAAAGATTCTGGCTTTTCAAACCGTTCGATAGAAAAGCCAGAATGACCCAAAGGGCGCACTTATACACGATAAATAATCGTGTATGTGCGTAGAGCAAAAGGCGTGTGCCAGATCCGCTTTCCAAGCGGCCTGACATACGCCTTTTTATGTGAAAAATTGCAGAGCAATTTTAAGAATTCGCTTCGCTCATGCGACTTTTCAATCTACCTCTTTGGAGCTATTTTTTCTAATTTTTTCTAATCTTTTTCTGAATTGTTGCTGTTCTTCTCTTGAGAGCCTTTTTTCTCTTGGAGCAACATAATCGTCTTTAGCCCATTCGGGTAAAGATTCTCTGCGAGTGGGCTTTTTCGCTGTCACGTCTCGCCTTTTTTTCTTCTCATATTTGCTGTCTACCCATGTACCAGCTTTCTCAGGCTTCCAAGTAAATTCATAAGCAATGATTGGAGCCCCACGTTTTTTAGCCTTGATAGGCTTCACTTTTAATCCTACAAAGTATTCTGGCAACTCAGCTCGTATTGGAGCCAAGACTCTTGTATTGATTTCTTTAGCACCATAGCTTTTTGGTACCTGTAACATACCTCTAAATTCCTCAATAGAATATTCTTTTTTGCCAACGGTACGCCATTGTTTAAGTTTTTTAAACATTTCTTTTGCGTATGTAGAGCGGATATTTGTAAATTGTTTCAGTTCGAATTGAGTGAAATTAGCTTCCAGTTTATTTATAACGTACTCGAATTTGCTTGATACCTGCACATCTAAGGTCATATCAGAGAGATCATCTTCCCAATTAGCTTCAAAATACTGAAATAGTGACATGCTTTTTAAGGAATTACTGGTTACCTCTCTGTATCTCATG
>NZ_AUCD01000130.1 GCF_000429585.1 Atopococcus tabaci DSM 17538 | reverse complement strand
CGGACACCCTTGACTTTCGCTAACAGTTCCTACTGCCAAGTCTGTAGTGGACTTTCACCACCAAGTTGTCGCCCATGCCGGGCGCACTAAAAAAGCCGCTTGTCAACAGGAGACAAGCGGCTTTTAATGTACTCACTGATCGTATTCGATTTGTTCTTCAATTTGCCCATCCTCGTCATGGACAATGACTTTCGTCCCCGCTTCTTCAGCCTGTTTTTTGGCTTCTTCGAGGGCTTCATTCTTATCATCTGCTGTGAAGATCGGATTGTCTTCGCCTTCTTTTTTCACTGCCCACTTCTTATCGTCTCCAGGAACTACGTGGAACCGAGCGTTTTCCGTGCCCGCTCTATCTTCGAAATAATTTCCGCGTCCATCATTGTTTTGGTTTGCCACTTCCTATTCCTCCTTTAAAAAAGTTTGGTCTAATTCACTTCTTATTTGGCCATTTTACGTTTCCCACTGTCAACTTAAACGCTTTCTTGGTCAACGCATGAGCAGAAGAAGGCATAACCACTGCTGTTCTTCCCGTAACATGTTACAATTCGGTCAGATGACAACTTATTTCGAAAGGAGGGACCATTGCGATATGACCGGTTCATTGAGTTTTCTGGCTGCTGTGGGATTTATGGCCATTCATTTATTTTCTAAGTACTTATCTTTGGATCACCTGCCGCTTCGCAGGTTTTTGTCTTTTGCCGGCGGAGTAGGTGTTGCGTATGTCTTTATGCACTTATTGCCGGCCGTCAGTCGGGGACAACAGCACGTTGCGGAACAGATAGGTATTGATTCCGGGTTTTCACGCTACTTCGTCTATCACATTGCTTTATTAGGGTTTGCCTTGTTTTATGCGATGGAACACTTCGCGATTAAGACTTGGAGTGAAGGCGATGATCCCGACTCTCCCCGCGTGCAATCTCGCCTTTTTTGGTTTCATATCGCTTTTTTCGTGACCTACAACATGATGATTGGCTACTTGGTCGCTTCCGATCCGTATCAAAGCGGACTGCGGATGCTTTTATACTTTATCGCATTGGGCCTGCATTTCTTCACTAATGATTGGAATTTGCGCCGTCACCATAAAGAGGACTATGACCGTTACGGCCGCTATTTGTTGGCTGGGGGTATTCTCGCCGGCTGGCTTATCGGCGTGCTAAGCGAGTATCCTGAGGTTGTGCTGGTGATTGTTGAAGCCTTCATCTCCGGCGCCATTGTGTTGAACGCCATTAAAGAAGAGCTTCCGTCGGGGAAAAATAGCAACCTTACAGGTTTTTTATCAGGGCTCGTTGTCACTGCTTTTTTATTTATTTTTTTATAAGCCAAAAAGGACTGGTTTCTCCTTTGAACTGCCCCCTGTCAAGTAGACAGATAAATAAACAAAATATTTTGTGCCATGTATGAGATTTTTCATGCATGGCTTTTTTATGCAGGAATAC
>NZ_AUCD01000129.1 GCF_000429585.1 Atopococcus tabaci DSM 17538 | reverse complement strand
ATTTTGACTTCTTCTTTCCAGTCAACTTGGGCTGACAGGCCAGGTGTATGTTCAATTCGTACCGTTGCTTTCTTAATTTTCTCTTGCTTAAAGGAACGGCAATATTGTTTGACTAAACTGTAACTCCCGTCAAATCCTTTCTTCTCAATAAACTTAAAAATACTATAGGCACTACATTGGTCTTTCAGCTTCTCTTCGATAATTGCTTTATAGGGATCCAGTTTACTCGGCCGCTTCTTTCTCTGTACCGGTCTTTTTCCTCCTTCTAAAGCTTCATGATAGGCTGCTTTGACTGTTCGATAATCACAGCCGTATTGTTTCGCTAACGCGGCATAATTAGGTTTGATGCCATCTATCATATGTTTCTCCACTCCTTCTCGAATATCTTTTCTCATCCTGATTCTTCCATTTCTGAAAAGGGGATAAGAAAAGTATATAAAAAAATGTAGGAAAACCAACAATTTTAAATTGCCGATTTCCTACATTATATAACTGCCTTTTACAACAGTTCCGCCCAGGCTCCGGGAGCGCCCGGAACGGTGACGGGAACCCAGCCGTAAGTCGGCATCTTTTCATGGCCGCGTGCTTTCACTGCCTCAATGGAGATGGACTGCGGGGATTTTCCGCTACCGTTTAAGCCGTGGAGTTTTCCTTTTGTCCAGACAAGGGCGAATAGATCGCCTCCGATGCCGTTGGTGGTCGGTTCCACCACGGTCAAGCAGGCGGCCGTGGCGATGGCCGCATCGATGGCGTTTCCGCCTTTTTGGAGAACCGACAGTCCGGCCTGCGCGGCCAGTGGTTGGGACGTACCGACCATACCGTTTTTTGCATAAATGGGTTTTCTGGAAAGGGCATAGGGATTGGATGGGTTTTTGACAAATTGCATCATATCGTTCCTTTCTGCTATTCGGTTGTTTGATAAAAACGAAACAACGATAAGTAAGAATGATGTATAAATTAGAATAACATTATAAGAAGAAAAAGAAACCTTTAAAATAAAAAAGCGCCTGAAAACTTAAATTTCCAGACGCTACTTCATTATTTTAATTTATTTAACCGCTCCACGCGTTTGCGTTCTTTTCGATCGTCTCTCCACAAATAAAACATATACGTAATTTGATACCCTGCTGCGGCCGCACATCCATGGCTCACAAGCAGTTTCAGATGATGCAGAACGCCATTTTCAATGAGGGATTCCTGTGGAAACAACCACAAGCCCACACAACAAAACTCCGAATAAAACGACCCGTGATTTATACGGATATTTCACCAACCATTTAGACACATAAACCATTCTTTTCTCGTTAGTTTGAAAATTCTCGTTTAGTCTAGCATATTTTTAACATATTTGATTTGTCAAATTAAGCGAGACAAAATATCATTGTCTACATGATCTAAGAAACACTCAAGTGGTGTTCGATAATTTAATGACTTTCTTG
>NZ_AUCD01000128.1 GCF_000429585.1 Atopococcus tabaci DSM 17538 | reverse complement strand
TTGGAGGTCTTTCTGGAGAATGTATCAGGTTTAAATTATTTCTAGCTTAATTTGACAAACTAAATTATATAACATTTCTAAAGCAAAGTAAGGATATGGAACTTATGAGGATAAATTACATATTATTTTTATTTATCAAATGCTTCTACCGCTTAACAAAATAACAGTTATGATGAATATATATATTGACATTTGAAATTTTAATAATGTGAATTACGAGAGGTAAAAAATGATAAGAATTTTACACATAGGAATGACCCCTAATTACGGGGGACTAGAATCCTTTATTATGAATGTATATAGAAATGTTGATAGAAAAAAAATCCAATTTGATTTCCTTGCTCCTGTTAATCAAGAAATTGCCTTTGAAGATGAAATAATCAAAATGGGAGGACGAGTTTTTCATTTTATTGAAGATCGTAAAAGTGGAAATAGAATAATAAAACCGAGGCTAAATTTCTTTAAAAAAACAAATTATCAGATTGTACATTGCCATAGGACTCATCTAGGTGATTTAGACTATTTGTGGGCAGCAAAAATAGGAGGAGTCCCTATAAGAATTATTCACGCACATAGTACTGGGTATATAAATACTCATCATAGGTTAGCGACTATAATAGAGCGCATTAATAGAATTTTTTTAAGTTCTGTTTCAACCAATTTATTGGCATGTAGTCAAGATGCAGGGGAATGGATGTTCACTAATAATAACTTTAAAGTCATTAAAAATGCCATCAATTTAAATAGATTTAGGTTTAATGAACATAAAAGAGAACAAATAAGGGAAAAGTTTAATATCGAAAATGATGAGGTATTACTGGGACATATTGGTACGTTTTATGAGGTGAAAAACCAGCAATTTTTATTAGAGGTTTTGAAAGAATTGAAATATTCTCAAAAAAAATACAAGTTAATGTTGGTTGGAGATGGAAAACTGAAAACCCATATTATGAAAAAAGTAACTGAATACGATTTAGAAAAATCTGTTATCTTTACAGGTATGCAACAGAATGTAGAAGATTTTATGAATGCGTTCGATATTTTTTTATTTCCATCAAAATTTGAAGGTTTAGGTACATCAGTAATTGAAGCACAAGCAAATGGCTTACCAGTATTAATTTCCGATAGATTGCCGCAGGAGGTAAATATTGCGGAGAATCTATATCGTTTGCCTATAATAAATTCTGAAAAGTGGGTAAAGTTAATCGAACGTGTAAGTTTAAAGAGAATGTATAATAAAGAACTATTAAGAAAAAATGGTTACGAAATAAAGTTAATGTCACAGGAATTAATTAATTATTATACTAAATTACTTGGTAACATTGAATAAAATTAACATTAATTACAGCTTGTCATGGGGGGCGTCAATAATTTTGTGTAAATGAAATTCCCTGCTGCAGAAATTTTTCTAATTATTCGCCAGTTTCTCGAACAGCCCGAGCAGTTCTCCTT
>NZ_AUCD01000127.1 GCF_000429585.1 Atopococcus tabaci DSM 17538 | reverse complement strand
TTTTGCATCACTTAACAGGTGAAAATGAAAAAGTAAATGAAGACTGCCGTTAGGCAGTTTCAGACGGTTTGAAGTCAAAGTATGAATTATTCAGGAAAGATGTAGTTTCTAAAATGTATTCTATCAACCGCAATACCTTAACAGGTTGGTTAAGTGACATGCGGAACCATCCTAAATTCAGTCACGGTGTACTCAACCCATCGCACAGAATTGTATTAATTAACTTAGACGTGTTTGAAGATTACTTGCGCTGGTTAGATGCAAATCGGTATAAAAGATAAACTCCATAGAAGTTTGCATCTTAATCCCAGGCACATTTTTCAGGTGAAGTATAGCTTCAGGATTAAAAAATAACCTCGTCGCTTTAACTCGACAAGGTTATTTAGCCTGCACTTCAATTACTTCTTTCCCAACTTCGACATGCACTTTGCTTTCTCCTTTTTCGTCGTGCACTTCTTCTTCCGTATTGTTCCATATTACTTTTTTTATACTAGTTCTTTTTCTTCTCGAGAATTGATTGTTAAGAGACTTAGTATGTAAAGTTGTAGGCACAAAATAATCCATCCGGTAATCTTTCCTCAAGCCTAATATTGTTGCTTCTTTTTCATCTTCTTTATAAAACACAATATCTAACTTCATTGAATTAGGTTTCATATCTCTTGTCATAATACATACTTTTTGGCTTGTATGAATAAAAATTTCATGGAGGAAGTTATAGTTTTCCATTCTTTTACGTGCTTCGGGGAATCTGTGATGTTTCCGAGTAGATTCAAGTGTGATCTTCTCACCTTCAACCAATTTAATAATTTTTCCTGCACCCATTTTGCTACTCAGTATTTTATCCCATCCTAGCAAATGAGGCAGTTGCTTAGGCTCAAAGAAAACATCAAATGATTCTAGAAGTTTATAATTCGTTTCAAAAGTTACCAGATTACCACAGAAGTGTTTCTTATAATCTTCTAGTAGATTGTAATAATTTATGTCGGAAAGACCTCTTATTTTTAATAGAGGAGTAACCGATATCTGATTCGCCTGATCCAAACTGCAGTTCTCCTCCAATCAAAAATAACAAAAGCTCTGCAGAAGCAGAGCTCATCTATGTATATGGGTACGGACAGGTACAAGTCTCCTGCCGGGACTAGTGAGCAGATATTTTGGCCTCTGTCGGGCAATGTAGCGTACCTCCAACTACATCCTGAGTGGCATAATACTCAGCTTTCTAGCGCTAGACGAGAATAGACGACAAACACAACCGACAAGGCAAGGCGGTGGTTAATTTGTCTCTTTAATAGAGAAAGGCTCTTAACCTTTCATGCACATTATAGTTCTCCGAGTAGACATTTGTCAAATATGAACTTCAAAATGTATGCGTCAAGTTTTCCTCGGTAACCTTTATTCTAAATGACCCTTAATATAAATGCGGTTATTTGTTTCTATTCATTTAACTAAATGAAAGG
>NZ_AUCD01000126.1 GCF_000429585.1 Atopococcus tabaci DSM 17538 | reverse complement strand
CCCTTTCATTTAGTTAAATGAATAGAAACAAATAACCGCATTTATATTAAGGGTCATTTAGAATAAAGGTTACCGAGGAAAACTTGACGCATACGATTCCCCTCTTCTCATTGCTCAGTATTGCATTTATTTGCTATAATTTGAGAAACGAGTGATGAAAGGAAGGCTTGTCATGCCAAAAGCGTTGATTGTATACGCGAGTTTAACAGGAAATACCGAGCAATGTGCGGAAATTGTGGAAGAAGCGCTGAAAGACTTGGATGTGGAAGTGGAATTGGTAGAGAGCGTCATGGCCGATCCGCAAGACTTTTTGGATGTGGACATCTGCCTGGTAGGCACGTACACCTACGGAACAGACGCCAATCTGCCGGATGAAATCGTGGACTTCTACGAGGAATTGGAAGATGTGGATTTGAGCGGGAAAGTGTTCGGGACATTCGGTTCCGGCGACACGTTCTACGAATTCTTCTGTCAATCGGTTGATGACTTCTCTGAACAGTTTTTGAAAACCGGTGCGGTTCAAGGTGCGGAGAGCGTGAAAGTCGATTTGGACCCCGAAGAAGAAGACGAAGAAGCGCTCCAAGCGTTCGCAAAAGCTTTAGTGGAAACATACGAAGAACTGGCTGGTTCATAATAAAGAAACCGCCCTTCCCTTTTTTAGGGGAGGTGCGGGTTTTTAAGTAGAAAATCAATTGTCGGAATAAGCCAATTCTTCCGTTCCAATAAAATCTGCTTCTGGAAGCAGGCATTTCAGTATGTCGATCACTTCGTCTTCATCGAAGGACACGCTGCCCTGTGCCACCATCGTTGCGGTTCCGTGGATGGTCGGCCAGATGCGTTCAAAGACTTGTTTCTTTTCTTCGTTGTCGAGTTTTCCTGCTTTTCCATCTTTGTTCATGGCATCAACCAATGTTTGGAAAGAAAATTCGTGCAACACACAGGCATCGATTTGTTTTTCCAAAAAGAGCGATGAAAAGAACGTTACTTCTCTGCGGGCGAAATCGATATAGTTCAGACAAAAGTCCACCATTCGGTTCCCGGTACGCGGGCAGCTGTAAACTTCTTCAGTTAAATATGTATAAACTTTAGCCATGAGTTCATTTTTCAACTCGTCCATGTTCTTAAACTCAAGATAAATCGGCTGCGTCGAACAGTCCATTCGTTTCGCAATATTTCGTGCGGTAAATCCCTTGAAGCCTTCCGCACACAAAACTAGATAGGCTGTTTCAAGGATGTGTTCCTTTAAAATTGTCTTTTTTCGTGCCACCTCTTTATTTCCTCCATTCACTTATAATGTTTTCTTATGTAACTACAAAAAAATTACTTTTTTATACAGTACCTTTTTATTTTAACACTAAATTGTTCTTATTTAAATTTAAATACCATGTTTAGACAGTTAGATAAAGTCCATATAATTGTGTAAAAGATAAAAGGCCATGTAACAGCCCTTTTACGGTACAATGTTTTTAACCACAAAAACATACCCAGGAGG
>NZ_AUCD01000125.1 GCF_000429585.1 Atopococcus tabaci DSM 17538 | reverse complement strand
GTTAGTGTAAAATAGTTCTCGGTAAGTCATCTATTGTTTATTGGACAAAAAGAAACGAGACCTTTATTCTAAAAGTTACCACACAAATAGAAAGAGGTCTCGTTATGAACAATATAATAGCACAAATCATTGCATTGTGGAAGGAAGAAGATACCCTACTTGATATAGAAAGCCATTTAAACCTATGGTTTCAAGGATGGAATGAATGGATAATGAAATACGCAATAGAACGAATGGACAAGGAACTGTATTACCACTATAAGCAAGAGGGCTGGAAAATAGATAGAATAGAACAGCGAACCGTCCAATTTCAGTTTGGTCAGGTGACCTATTATAGAAGACGATTAAAAAAAGCAGGAGAACGATCTTTTCTAGCGTTGGACAAAGCATTGGGTCTCGAAAAGTATAAACGTCATTCTCCTCATGTTAAAGCAGCCATGGCTCAGCTAGGTGCTCAAATGCCTTATAGACAAGCCGAAAAGGCCTTAAAACTATCCGGCTCTGTCAGAGCCAGTCACACGACCATTCATCAAGCAACACAAGAAGTAGGCGAAAAAGTTGAACAGTATCTCCGTCAGTATAGCTATTCTTCGTCAAATCAAAAAAGTAGAAAAGTAAAAGCGATCTTTATTGAAGGCGATGGAGTTGTCATCAAAGGAAGAGAAAGCAAGTCTCCGGTTATTCATAGAATCGTTATACATGAAGGAGTGAATAGGGAGAAAAAGCGGCATACACTGATTAACCCTATGGTTTTTTCCAGTGTAGAATCTAGTCAGGATGCCTTTAAGCAAGCCGCTCATTATTTAAATCAGGTATACAATTTAAAAGATACCATTGTGGTTACGAACAGTGATGGCGGCAGTGGCTATGAAGCAGATAAATTTGAATCCATGGTTGGTTATAGTAAGCAGCACGAGCATTTTAGAGACTTATTTCATGTGCACAAAAAGATAAAAGAACGTTTATCCTTTGATAAGCCAATGGCCAAGCAGGTGGAGAAAGCTATCTATCAATATGATTGGGATAGAATTGAAACACTTTGTGCCACCATCGAAAGTCGTCTGATTGATCTTCCCGAAGTCATTATAGAAGATCGATTGGAACAGATTAGAAAGCTCAAAAATTACTTATCTCGGAACTGGGTTTATATCAAACCGTTTAAGAAGCGTGAATTATCGATTGATAGAGGCACAGGGGTTGGAGAGACGGGTCATCGTCTGTATACATATCGCATGAAGAGACAAGGCCGAAGCTGGACAAAAAAAGGAGCTAGCCACGTTGTGGCAATTCTCACTGCAGAGAAAAATGGGCTTTTACAGACAGCTTTAACAGCTGAAATAACAGATAAAGTCGAATCACTAGGTGAAGAGATTAAAGGAGCTGTCCGTCAAGCGTTAAAGAAAATAGATTCTACGGCCCAAACAATCCAAACGGGTTCTATCGTCAATTATGGTCCGAAAAGCAGCTTTATAGGCCAACTAGCCCTTTCATTTAGTTAAATGAATAGAAACAAATAACCGCATTTATATTAAGGGTCATTTAGAATAAAGGTTACCGAGGAAAACTT
>NZ_AUCD01000124.1 GCF_000429585.1 Atopococcus tabaci DSM 17538 | reverse complement strand
CTTGTCTATTGAGAGTTAGTGGTAACCTCAATATACCAGAAATTCACGTGGCGTTTTTTCTTTGGCGGTGGCTAGCTTCATTATAAAATCTGCCACTTTTTTTCATGATTTTCAAATCAAAAAGATTGATAGACTCCTTAATACACTTTTTAGAACAAACTATAGAAAAATGTAAGGTACCGTTTCTGTTCTACCGAGCCAAGCAAAGTTAAAAAACCAAAATAGAAAAAGATAACTGATAATAAATAAAGAAAGGATTACCTTATTAATTCTTCTTGATTGAGAAGTTATTAACAAAGGATAGGAAAGCATACTGAATTGACTAAAATAATATCCAATTCTTCCTGACTGTTCATAAACACTTGCTAGTTGAGCAAATAAAAGATCCATAATCAGCAGTGCCCAATAAAAATAAATATTAGAATCTTTTCTTTTTAATTTTTTCCAATTTATAATAAATATAAAAAATATTGGCAACCTGAATAAAAGTTGATTAGGTAAAAACTTTACATCGCCGTATAAATAGTTGGAATACTCTTCTAATCCTATTGTATCCAATAGAAATACTAATAAGTTCGAGCTAAATAAAACTAACAAAAAACATAGGGCTAAAAAAACAACACGAAAAATTTTAATATTAAAAAGTTTTTTTCCTAACCGCATCTTTTTATATTTTTTTTCTTGGTTTATGAAAAAGAAAATAAAATAAATTAGAAGTCCCATAATTGCAGAAGTATGGAACAAAGAAGCTATGAATACAAAATAGAAATATTTTTTTGTGTCTTGCTTAATAAGATATGAAAACCCTAATAAGACAAACGACATTGCAATATATTGTCTCATTAAATTGAGTGAGTTATTGAATCCACTCAAAAAAAACACTAGCATGCCAAGCCATACAGGATAATAATCTCTCAATCGAAACAATGCAACATATAAAGGTGTAATAATTAATATATGAATTACCAATAAAACAATACTCAAGTTATCAAAAAATTTTGTTGTAAAATAGATTAATGCAATAAACCCAGGCTCATAGTCTGTAACATTTATATACCGCCAAACATAAAACCAGTGTGCGGACAAATAATCACTAAAATTCTCTGAAAGTCGAGCTAGTTGAAATAAAGGTAAGATATATACTTCTACATCAGTACCTATCTCATAAGATCTTAAACCAGCAAGTAACGAGGGTATTAAGATTGCAAAAAAAGAGAATATAATTTGGTATATTTTCTTTTTTGTTGATTCAGCAAACTTTGTTGAAACGCACGTTAATAAAAAAGTAATAAAGTATATTGACATTAATTTTATCCTTTCTAAAAAACAGAGGGTTTATAATTGCAGAATATTCCCTTCTGAAGATTAGAGTTATCCATTCTATACAAAGAAGATTGACTACCTCGGAGAGGTATCAATGCTTCTATTTATCTTCATTCTGATTATTTAATGTTAGATATGTATCGTTAAATCATTATTCTTTATGGAAATTAACATTAGCAATTTTATACGTAAATTTCAAGTTTAAGTTAGCCACCCCCACCGAGGGAAAACGTGGCCATACCTAATCGGTATATTGCTGTCTGTTTTGGCTCTTGGTTTA
>NZ_AUCD01000123.1 GCF_000429585.1 Atopococcus tabaci DSM 17538 | reverse complement strand
CCTGAATAATTCATACTTTGACTTCAAACCGTCTGAAACTGCCTAACGGCAGTCTTCATTTACTTTTTCATTTTCACCTGTTAAGTGATGCAAAAAGAACCCCATTCTGATATGGTAAAGGTGTCTAAACCAACCATAAGAAAGGAGTTCTCTTCATGATTAGCTTACACAAAAACCAGGTAAAATTCAATTCAAACATCATCATTTCGCATACAGGTGGTCGTTTATCGAGTGATTCGGGTTTAGTCTTAGTTAAAGAAGTAATGGATACCTTCAAGTTTTCTGATTTGGCAAAATCACTTCTGGACATTAAAGATAACCGTGCTTACTACACGCATGATAATTTAGCGATATTAGAACAGCTCACTATGCAACTGATTGCTGGTTATTCGGCAGACTCGTCAGCTAATCTGTTACGACATGATCCAGTCTTTCAAGCTGTACTCGGTAAAAAGGAGTTGGCCTCACAATCGTCAATCTCACGGTTTTTAGATCGTTTCACCACGGAAAATGTGGGTCAATTACAATCATTAAATCAGTCGCTCATTGATAAAGCGCGTTTGATTCGCAATGACACCGAGTTAATCATTGATCTCGATTCCACTCATTCAGATACCTTTGGCCATCAAGAACAAACAGATTATAATGCACATTATCAAACCTACGGCTACCACCCATTAGTTGCCTTTGACGGACTGACTGGAGATTTCTTAAAAGCTGAACTGCGTTCAGGTAATCAATACACATCTAAAGGGGTGAAAGCCTTTATCAACCCATTGTTACACCACTACAATGAATCCATACCGAATACTGACATATTGGTTCGTGGAGACAGCGGCTTCGCAACACCAGAGGTGTATGAGTCTTGTGAAGAAAATGAAAGTCAGTATGTGATTCGATTAAAGAACAATCGGAGGTTAAGTCAATTAGCTGAGCAATCCGTTCTTTACGGGGATAACCAAAAATGGGAAGATCGGGAAGTTCAGTATTTTTCAATGCCTTATCAAGCACAATCATGGTCGAAACCCCGTCGAGTCTGTATACGTTCCGTTCGTGAAGCAGGAGAATTGCTCTTTCACCACGCATTCATTGTGACTAATCTATCCGATAATGTCTCAGCTGAAGTCATATTCTCTCTTTACGGCAAACGGGGTACAATGGAGAATTTCATCAAAGAAGCGAAATCAGGCTTTTATTTTGACAAAACAGATAGCCCACTCTTCCTGGAAAATCACGTTAGAATGATGATCAGTGTCCTGGCTTACAACCTCGTCAATTTTTTAAAGACCATTGGATTTGAACAAGTGAATCGGGGGATGACGATTCATTCTATACGATTGACATTGCTCAAAGTTGCCGGCAAACTCGTTAAAACAGGCAGACAAGTCTATCTCAAACTGTCGAGTTATCATGTGTATCAAAACGAATTTTATAAGGTTTTCGAACGCCTACGGCGATCCAGACAATGTATTTAGAGGAGTTATCGCATAAAGTTTTAACTGATTATTTCAAGGGATCAGTCTGCCCTTAAATAGACAAAGGATTTTTAATAGGTCCTTCTTCCCTAAGAATCCTGTTCGAAAACACAATATTTTAGAAGAAAGTATCTGCCTAATATAAAAATAGGCAATTTATTCAAGAAAACAGCTTTAAATTAGAGCTATGAATTATTCAGG
>NZ_AUCD01000122.1 GCF_000429585.1 Atopococcus tabaci DSM 17538 | reverse complement strand
ACTTAAGATATTGAACCGCCGTATACGGAACCGTACGTACGGTGGTGTGAGAGGACGATAAATGAATGAATCATTTATCTCCTACTCGATTTTGGTTGGTTTACTTCCAATTGGCTGAAAATTTCTCCGATAGGGTGTTGGATAAACAAATCAACCGGCAGTTTTCCGGTGTCGATGGGTTCGGTGTTGACCACCACCACTCGGTCGCCGTTGAACCGGCGGATCAGATTTTTAGCCGGGTTCACCGTCAAAGAAGTGCCGGCAATGATCAACAGGTCGGCTTTTCGAATGGTCTCCCGGCTTTTTTCCAACAGTCGTCTGTCCGGATGTTCGCCAAAATAGACCACTGCCGGACGAATGATTCCTTGGTCGATATGGCAGCGCGGAATGCCTCTTTCATCATAGGCCAATTCTTCGTAAGAAAAATGCCGTTCGCACTCCATGCAGTACCAATACCGGTCAGTCCCGTGCAATTCAAGGACATAGCGGCTGCCGGCGGTTTGATGCAGGCCGTCGACGTTTTGGGTGATGATTCGCACGTCTTTTCCGGCTTGTTCCAAATCGGCCAGGTACCGGTGGGCGGCGTTGGGGTAGACGGGTTTGGCGGCTTTTTCTCTTCTGCGGCGTTCGAAGAAGTCTTCCGGATGCTGTAACAAGTACCGTTTGCTCATCAACACTTCCGGATCCAAGTCCCGTTTTTCCATCTCGGAATACGTTCCTTCGGGAGAGCGGTAATCCGGGATGCCGCTTTCCGTGGACACGCCGGCCCCGCCGAAAAACGCAATCAAGGAAGCTTCATCAATATAGTTTTGCAATAAAGCGATTGAATCTTTGGTCATGGAAGGATCCGCCTTTTCAAAGAAATGATGTTCTCTTTCATTCTAACAAATGACAAAGAGAAATACAGCTCGTTTAGGGAAACAAGTGTTCATCAAACAGTCACAAACGTTGTGTTTATGGGCGTCTGCCCTTTATTTTTTTCGTTGAATGTGTTATTATATGAAATGTAGAGAAGAGAGAAAGTTTGCAGGCTTGTGATTCAACCAAGCAGCTTCACTTCGTAACGGGGACGTTACGGATTCGACAGGCATAGGTTGAGCTCGAGTTGCGTTCCGCAGGTTACGGCTGCGTATCAACGTTACAGTTAAACTAACTGCAAACAATAACGAAAACTCTTACGCTTTAGCTGCCTAAAAACAGCTTAGTGTGATCCGTCCGGCATCGCCCATGTGCTCGGAGCCGGGTCCTATAATTAAGTGGGATACGCCGCTTCTTTCCGTCTGTAAGAAGTGGAAGAGATCATCAGACTAGCGAACCACGACGCCTGTCTTACGGCTGCTGGTGAGCGAATCTTCAAGTAGTAAGACTATGAACGTAGATGCTTGAGTGGCAATGTGTCTGGACAGGGGTTCGACTCCCCTCGTCTCCATGAATATGGGAAAATATTAGGTTTGTAAATGCTGAATTCTCAGTGTCTACAAACCTTTTTTGTTGTCTACGATGACTGCGTAAACGAATTAGCATTGAATTGTGCAGAGATATAAATAATTTTGATATATGAACTGAAGAAGTAAAAAAATATTTTTAAGTCAAGTCCATAATCCTGTGTAAAATACTATACAATGTTTTACCGGTCTCTCATTGATCAAACTTAATATATTTTCTTGTAGAACTGAG
>NZ_AUCD01000121.1 GCF_000429585.1 Atopococcus tabaci DSM 17538 | reverse complement strand
TTAAGCGTCGTAACTTAAACTTTAGAGGATTATTGGGAGGCTAACAAGGCCTTTTTTTATTGCCAGACTATGTACTTATTCATTGCAATCTTCTGCATTTCTATATTGCCATAAACACCTCCTCTATAATTGTGTATGCCCTTGGGCATGACCTCAATTATACAGAAAGTTTGATGTGTTGGATGGGTTTATTGGACTGGCTCTCTCATATGCATTGGCTGGTTCTCTTTCGCACATTCAGTGGCTCTAAACTCCGCACAGGTGGCTCTTTTGGAATGCAATATTCAGTCTTCCAACGGGAGTTTGCCGAACCGTTCGGACAGTTGTCAAGGGCAATTTAAAATTGTAGGTATTCGGCAATCTAAAAATGTAGGTTTTGGGCAATTTAACTAGCTAGTCACTTTTTAATTTTCCTTTGAGACGATAGGACTTTCCAGTGATTTTGAATATCTTCGCATGATGGACCAGCCGGTCTAAAATGGCGGCGGCTATTTCAGTGTTTTGGAAGAGTTCGCCCCAGCGGGATAATGTAATATTTGAAGTAACCATGGTTGTTTTCTGCTCATATCGCAAGGTGAGTAATTGAAAGAAGAGATCGGCCTCAACTTTTTGAATGGGCAGATAGCCAATTTCATCGATAATCAATACATCATATCGGACGTATCGTTTGATCACTCGTTCAATCGTGCCTTTCTCATATGCTGATCGCAGGCGCAAAAGGAGTTCATGACAACTGATAAACAAGGTCCGATGGCCCTGTCGACAGGCTTCAATGCCTAAGGCAATGACGAGATGTGTTTTGCCGACGCCTGGGTTCCCAATGAAAATGAGGTTTTCCTTTTTCTCTAAAAATCCCAAGGATTTTAAGTCGAGGATTTCTTTTTTATTGATGCTGGGCTGAAAATCAAAATCGAATTCATCTAAAGTGGTTCGTTTAGGAAAGCGAGCGCGTTTGATGACGCGCTCAACTTTCTGTTCCTCTTGAAAGACCAGCTCCTGCTCTGTGAGTTTCAAAAGAGCTTCTGTAAAGGGAATCTCTTGTTCATTTACGATATCTATGTAATTTGGCACATATTCTCGCATAAAGCCTAAGTTTAAGGCTTCTAGATTGTTTAATAGTTTTTGATATGAACTACTCATTGGTGTCTGCCTCCAATAAATCATATAATTTCATACTCTGCCTAATGTGTTCCTGTATTTCGTCCTCTTCTTTGTGGCTCATGACATCTGATTTTAAAATCTGGACCAAATCCTCTTGGTGGTAATTTAATTTTTTTGTGGTTATCTGATGCGAACGAATCCGCTCTCCGTTATAATAGAAGTGCACGAGCTCTTCGTTTTCGGAAAGTTCCACTTCAACTTCTTTTCCGATATAACGAGGGTCGACAGAGTACTTACACTGACGGAAATTGACCATGGCCTCATTGGTGACTTTACGGGTAATAAAGTCTTCAAAGTAAGGTGTTAAAAGGTCTTTCTTCAATTTGTGTAGGTGCTCTTTTTCATTTATCTCCCACCGGAGATTGGGAATTTCATTGGTCGCTTGGCTCACTTCCGAATTCATTTCTTCACATAATTCATTGACGATGTGGATTAAATCCACGCTGTCATAGAACTCGTGATTATAGACGCGCAATCGTTCAACCGCTCGGGCTAAAGCCTCGACACTGCCTTTAGTCTGTGGTCGGAAGGGCCGACAAACCATCGTCTGAAAACCGGCGTCTTTACTGAAGGCATAAAAACGTTCATTCAATTGGGCTTTTGAGAATTGCGTTCTCGAATGATCCACGACCGTCTTCATATTGTCGAACCAGATTTCTTCAGGTACACCACCGGTGTAGTAAAAGGCGTCATTTAGGCAAGAAAACAAGGTGTCTTGTTTGCGATC
>NZ_AUCD01000120.1 GCF_000429585.1 Atopococcus tabaci DSM 17538 | reverse complement strand
GTGGTTATCTCTAGATTAAGGGTCTTCTTCCTTTTTGTCTACTTTAATTTCTTACCCTACTATTTTACTTTCCGACAACTATTTTACACATAGCCATTAATCTTTATTTTTAAAAATTCGATGTTCAGATATACAAAAAAGCTAATCGCTTTCATTGGTATTATAAGTACTATACAATGATATTGTATGATTATTTGGTTGTGAAAAAGGAGTGGAATATGTGAAGAGGAAAGGTGCAATCCTGTTTTTCAGCATGTTGTTGGGGGCGTGCGGAACAGGCGATACAGAAGAGGGGGGCGGAGACTTCAGTAGATACGGCTATGGAGGTTCAAAGCGAAGAAACCAATGCAGAGTCATCTTCGGCTGAAACTACTGATTCAAGCGTTGCTGAGGGTACAAATGACGGAGCAGCCGGTGGAGCGAACACAGAAACAGAAACCACCAGCGAGAATCAAAGCAGTGAGACGCATACATTTGATGGAGTGGTTCATGAAGAAACATTCACAAACGAAACAGGATATCAAGCTTGGACTGATTACAGCAAGGCAACGAGTCAATACAATTTGGGAGATATTTTAAATTATGACAACCCAGAAGGAACAACAATTTCTGAAATAGACCAATTAATGGACGACAATTTAGAGAAAGCTGAAGCGCCGATCAACGAAACAGAACAGATGGTGTTTTATCGCTATTTGGATGAAGAACTCGCAGAAACCACCGATTTATCGCCATATGTATCCGAAATCGCGTATTATTTTGTGGACGAACAATTGATGTTTTCTTCGGTAACGCCTACTTACTATCAAGTAAATCAGACAGCCGCACACGATATTGAAACGCTCAGCAGCATAGCCACAGTGTCTGAATTAGAAGAACTGCAACCTCAAGTCTTTACAGTAGCTGAAATGAAACTGAACGGGGAAACCATCAAACAAATTATGGTGCCGTCACAACCAGCAAAAGATCAATCTGATGTCATGTTGAACGCTTATTACTTGTTTGTAATCGGCGACGACGCGATTCATTCCATGTACGTGCCATTTACGGAAGTAGCACAAGATTTCCCAAGCAGTTCAATCATTATTTTCAATAGTTTCTTCAGTTGGTTGAGCGACAATCAATAGATAGCAATTATAGAAAACAACTCTTAATAATCTAAAGAAATTTAAGAGTTGTTTTGTCTATGAGTGACGATTCAAACGGAGGGCAATCAGATCAGTGAGAGAATATTGTCTTTAAAAGTCGATTCACGGATAACTAACCGCAATTCAATTTGAAATGAGCTTAGAATGGACGAGAGAAGCAACTGAAATTTGGGTTAGTCCAGGTGGAAGAGACGTTGAATTCCAATATTCTACTTAGTATAATATATATTATGTAAACTAAAATAAAGATTTTTCAGCTTTATGAAATTTAGCTCTTTCGCGTTCCATATTTATCGATTTATTCCTTTATTTCGGTGTTTTTTCTTTTTTTCAAAAAATAAACATTTAAAAGAGAATTTATTTGCTCTCTTCTCCCTGACTCAGCAAACATATTTGTGTCGATGATGCGTGTTGTCCGTTATTGAGCTGGAACATTTTATTGCCGGGAAATGTTTGTACACTCAAAAATTATATAACCTTGCAGTACGGCTTGTTCTCGTAATCAATAAACATTCTGAAAACGATACTAAATGCTGCTTTAACGAATTTAATCAAGCATGATTGGATAAATCCATTTGATAGCATTTATTGATAATATTTGATTGAATTTAGTCAAATGTTGCTGATTATAGTGAAATTTCGGAATTTTTCCTTATGATCACCAACATTTAACTCCCAAGCGAATTTTATCATTTTTAATCCTTGAGTAGAAAATACTCTTCTGATGAACGTAACCCTATCACTTCTCTAATCCTTCTATTGATTGCCTGAGCGGCTTGATAGATATCCATTTCTGAAAAA
>NZ_AUCD01000119.1 GCF_000429585.1 Atopococcus tabaci DSM 17538 | reverse complement strand
TAAAATTTCTCTTCCCCTAGGGGAAGAAGTAAAGAGATTTAAGTTCATCGAATCATGTAACAGAAAGTGTTGCATTTAACTTTACAACTCAAGAATAAATTTTGGTTCAGACGGGAGAGAATGGTATAATAGCACATGAGCCTATATATGCTGTTTCCTGAAAGGAGGAAATAACAATGTCATTTGATGGTATTTTTACCCGTGCGATGACGGACGAACTGAACCGTCTTTTAAAAAACGGACGGGTGGCAAAAATAAACCAACCTTACGCCAACGAAGTCATTTTGACGATTCGTTCCAACCGTAAAAACCACCGTCTGCTGTTGTCAGCGCACCCTCAATATGCGCGTATCCAGTTGACGGAAGTGCCTTTTGATAACCCCATGCAACCCCCGCAGTTTTGTATGGTGATGCGGAAGCACTTGGATGGAGCGATTTTAGATCGTGTGGAGCAAATGGAAAATGACCGGGTCATCCATTTTTACTTTAAAAGCCGAGATGAATTAGGCGACATCCAAGATGTTATGCTGGTGGCGGAAATCATGGGACGTCACAGCAACCTCTTATTGGTGGATGAAGGAGAAAACAAGATTCTGGATCTTATCCGGCACGTTTCCATCAGTCAAAACTCCTACCGTACACTTCTTCCCGGAGCGCCCTTTAAGGCCGCTCCCAACCAGGAAAAACTGAATCCTTTTACCGCACACCGGGATGACATCATCGCTGCGATGGAAAAATCCGACCGCCCTTCTTTTGAGAAAAAAATTCAAGATGTATTCCAAGGAATCGGCCGGGATACGGCACAAGAATTGGCGGAGCGCAGCAAAGAGTCCGCAGCCGACTTGCCAGAGGCACTTAAGGAATTTTTAAGCCCCATCGAGCAGGGAGAGTTGAAACCAACCCTAGTCGCTCAAGGAAGAAAGACATTTTTTACACCTATTCCCTACGTTTCCTTGTCTGGTGAAGCCACAACTTATGATTCGCTGGGGGGACTTCTAGATGCCTATTACGGTGAAAAAGCCGAACGGGACCGGGTTCAGCAGCAAGCCTCCGATTTGATTCAAGTATTGAAGAACGAATTGGACAAAAACCGGAACAAACTGAAAAAAATCCGCAAGGAACTGGACGACACCCAGTATGCGGAAGACTACAGGATTAAAGGGGAAGTCTTGACGGCGTATCTTCACGAAGTTAAAAAAGGGCAGAAAGAAATTACGCTGCCAAACTTTTATGATGAAGAACAGCCTCTTACCATCCAGTTGGATTCACAAAAATCACCGGCCGAGAACGCGCAAAAATTGTTCTCGCGTTATCAAAAACTGAAAAGCGCCAGCATTCATCTGACAGAGCAGATTCGTCTCACTGAAAATGAAATTCAATATTTGGATTCCGTGATGACACAGTTGGAAGTGGCTTCTCCTGGAGAAGTGGATGAAATCCGTGAAGAGTTGATTGAAGAAGGTTATCTCCGCAAAAGAAAGAGAAAAAACGGCAAGCAGCAAAAAAGAAGCCAGCCTGAAAAATATCTTTCATCGGACGGAACGGAAATTTTAGTTGGAAAGAATAACCGGCAGAACGATCAACTGACGATGAAAACGGCGCGGAAAACCGATTGGTGGCTGCACGCAAAAGACATTCCGGGGTCGCATGTCATCATACGGAGCGACACCCCTTCCGAAGAAACGGTTTTGGAAGCGGCGCACTTAGCGGGGTACTATTCAAAATCCCGCTTGTCTTCTTCCGTTCCAATCGATGTGGTCCAGGTGAAACAAGTCCGAAAACCCAATGGAGCCAAACCGGGGTTTGTCATTTATGAAGGCCAACGCACTGTTTACGTCACACCGGCCAAAGAAGTGGTTGAAAACTTAAAAGCAGACTAAAAAATCCCCCTTCGCCATTAATCAGACGCGATGAAGTGACCCCTAAAAGTTAGACACGGTTATTTCATTTAGGCAGCTTGGTTAAAATGAGTTCGGTACTGCACCGGACTCATTTTTAATTTTGCC
>NZ_AUCD01000118.1 GCF_000429585.1 Atopococcus tabaci DSM 17538 | reverse complement strand
GTTCTTGAGCCGTATGTTTACTGTTTGAACGCACAAAAAAATCCCCCTAAAGTAGTTTTACTTTTTAAAGTGTCTACTTTAGGGGGAGCATATCATTAAATCAGGTTGACGGCCTTTTTATTGGTTAATTTTCAAATCCAATAATTGCCCGGTAGATGCGGTTTCCTTTTTTAGAGAATTTTTCTTCGTATTCGGTCATAACGTTGTCTTCCACATCGCTGTGGTGAAGATCCAATTTCACATCTTCCAACTTCGCTCCGTACTCAGAAAAACTGACTAACGAGTACTCAAACAATCCTTGGTTGTCTGTTTTGAAGATGATTTCTCCATCATCGGCCAACACTTTCTCATACGTAGTCAGGAACGTTTTGTACGTCAGGCGTCTTTTTTCATGTCGTTTTTTTGGCCATGGATCAGAAAAGTTGAGA
Organism: Atopococcus tabaci DSM 17538; assembly: GCF_000429585.1. Classification (GTDB taxonomy): domain Bacteria; phylum Bacillota; class Bacilli; order Lactobacillales; family Carnobacteriaceae_A; genus Atopococcus; species Atopococcus tabaci. The sequence continues at coordinate 1,603 of NZ_AUCD01000118.1, read as the reverse complement.
TAGATGCGTCCAACTTCTCCTTCTTCAAAATACTCTTGCAAGTTAGCTGCATCAGCCTGCAAAAGAAGCAAGTTCGGCAGCTCTTCTTCCAATTGTTTTTCCAATACGGAGAGCAGTACGCTTGTCTGCAATTCGATTCCTACAAAGTTGACATGTGGGTTTTGTTTGGCCGTTTCGATGATAAATTGCCCTTTCCCCGTTCCAATTTCGATATGGACAGGATTGTCGTTGTTAAAGTTTCCTCGCCATTTCCCTTTTAAAGTTTCCGGCTGTTGAATGACGTATTCTGGATGGGCTGTTAATTTTTCCATTGCACCGGGTCTGTTTCGTAATCGCATATGTGTTTCCCCTTTTTTATATATATTGTTTCCGCACATTGGCAAGGCCGGGACAGAAACGTCCCGGCCTGTTTGTACATTCATTTCTCATTATTTATCCGTAAGTACTTTTTCCAAAAGAATGAGTTTGTGATTCATTTTATGATAGCGTGTTTCTTGGTGGCATCGTTTGATGTCCATCAAAAGCGTGCTCACAGCGTACCATTTGACTCTTTGACTCAGTTGCTCTGTCCATTCGGCTCCATAAGAGGAAATCCAATTTCCCCATTCTTCCTTAGGCACATATCTTCCAAGAAGCATTCCCAAATCCAGTGCCGGATCGGCAAGGATAGCAGAATCCCAATCAACCAAGTACAACTTTTGGTTATCCGAGAGCAACCAATTTTTGCGGTACACGTCACCGTGACAAACAGACATGTTTTCTTCATCGACAACAAAAATGGAGTCTTCCAAATAACGGGCCGCTTCTTCCAAAAGTGGATGTTGTTGGAGTTGATTGTTTAGGTTTTCTTGATAACTGCGCAATAACTCATCGGGGAAAAATGTTTTTCCGCCGACACGCACTAACATTCGTTTCAGAGTCTGGGAGTGGTGAATTTTACTCAACATTTTGGCGACATTTGGAGAAGCCATTTCTTGACTGGTCAGACTACGGCCGTTGCACCATTCTTGAGCGGTCAATACATCTCCATTTCCAATCCGTTTCGTCCACATCAACCTAGGAGTGATGCCCTCTACGGATAATGCAGCAAGGAAAGGGGATGAATTCCGCTTCAAAAATAACTTTTCTTCATTTTTTATACCCATGTAGGCTTGTCCAGTGTCGCCTCCTATGGGGTGAAGCTGCCATCCAGTCTCTCGTTCTAATTCCATATTCAATCATTCCCCGTTAGTTATGTTCCCTGTATCCCGTACATCCGTTAAGACAAAAAAACGACAGACTCCTTCCAGGACATCCATCTGATTACTCGTCTCTATTGTAGTGAGAAAAAATAATCCCGTCAAGCACACGAACGTTCTTTTTTATGCCTCGTCCAGTCTCGTCCTACGCGGGAACTGGACTCCGGCATTCACTTCATCTATGACAATTTCGTGAATGCCGGTGCTTTTTTCTCGTCGAATGTCCAGTGTAACACGTTATCACTTGTTATACCAGTGCTCCACAAGCTTTGTATGCGTCAAGTTTTCCTCGGTAACCTTTATTCTAAATGACCCTTAATATAAATGCGGTTATTTGTTTCTATTCATTTAACTAAATGAAAGGG
>NZ_AUCD01000117.1 GCF_000429585.1 Atopococcus tabaci DSM 17538 | reverse complement strand
CTTTCTATTTGTGTGGTAACTTTTAGAATAAAGGTCTCGTTTCTTTTTGTCCAATAAACAATAGATGACTTACCGAGAACTATTTTACACTAACGCAAACTGTTTGAAAAAATCATCTGATTTTCACTAAGGTTTAATCGAAAAGACACCAAGTTGCTGAACAAACCTGTTCAACGCCCTGATGTCTTTGGAGTTATTGATAAGTTTTGATCTTTTTTGTTTCAATCACGATAGGTTGTTGGATGGGAAAGATTTGGTCCACCAATGTTTGATACCAGCTAAAGAAGTTTTCCGACTCCAGTTCGACGGATTCTTCGAAAACCTTCCGTGCAGTTTCTTCTTCTTCAGGAAGAGAGGTCTCCGAAGAAAGCAATGCATCCGGTAGGAAAGCTGTCATCATAGAGGCATTTTTTATGAACTCTTCTCTTATGCTTTGGGACAAATCAATCATCACTTGTTTCTTTTTATATGGACGAATTTCTTTAATTTTATTTGAAAGATGCTCGGTCATGACCGATTGAAATTGTTCACTCGCCACCACTATTCCATCACAAGACGAAAGGTTATACAAGAAATGATGAACGTCCACCGGGATAAACACTCGTTTGGCCGGTTGTTCACCCAATTGCATGGCCCACCGGTTCAATGGTCCGGTCACTGACTCACTGTCTTTTCTTTCCAAGTTGGCAATTGTGATGTGTCTCGCGCCCATTCGGTAAAGTGTTTTAGCTATATGGGAGACATCGGCATCTTGTCCCGCAAGTAAAAAGCGCTTGTTCTCTAGATTCTGCCATTCATTGACAAATGTCCGCACCACCGCTCCGATGTTTCCTTTGTGTAAAGGGGCCATCGAAGGAAGGGACTGCATCTGACTTGAAAAACTGACCGCTTTTTCAAACAACATCTCTAAAATGACTCCAGCAAAATCGCCGCGTTTACGTGATGCTTCCAATGCCGCTTCCGCGTTCTTCATCACTTCGGATTCATCCTCTTCTTCCGAGTCCATGCCCGCCAACACATAAAGCAAGTGGCGAATAGCATCCGCGTTAAATTTGCTGTAAGTTTCCAGTATGACGTCTCCAATCGCTTTTCCTGAATAATCAGAAAGGTAGCGTAGAAAGTCTCCGTGGCTGAACACTGTTTCATCCACATGAAGATAATATTCCGTACGAAACGCATTCGTCAGAAGGATAATGCCTTCTACACCTTCGTACTGCCTCAAATCTGATAGATGTTGGGCCGCAGTCTCTTCATTGACTAAGTACTTATCCCTGTCTTCCAGACTAACCGTATTCCCACTCACGCCATATAATAATAGTTTCAAAAGTATCATCCTTTTTATTAACCAGAAAAGAAGAAGATGGCCAACAGCAGGTCTGTATCCTCCGTTTCCTGCATCTCTTGTTCTTCCCTGTTTTTGCTTTGTGAAACAAACCAAGAAATTCCGAAAAAAGGAAAGAAATTTCTATGGCAGAGAACATCAGCCATGACGAACAGCGGAAGAAATAATCTTCCATGCTTCTTCTCTGCCTTCTTTTGTTTCCGAAGAATAGACCACAAATTGATCTTCGTCTTCTTCAAAGTCCAGTGCTGCTTTAATCACATTTGTGTGCTTGTTCCATTTTGAGGAAGAAATCTTATCGGCTTTTGTCGCCACTACAAGTACCGGGAGGTCGTAGTATTTTAGAAAATCATACATCTGACAATCTTCCGGTGAAGGTTCATGACGGAAGTCCACCAACAAGATGGTGAGCACGAGTTCTTTGCGCTGTGTAAAGTACTCGTTCATCATGGTTCCCCATTTTTCCCGTTCCTTTTTTGAAACCTTTGCGTATCCATAACCCGGAACGTCCACGAAAAAGAATTCATGATTGATATCGTAAAAATTAATTGTTCGTGTCTTTCCAGGTTTGCTGGAAGTTCGCGCAAGTTTTTTGCGGTTCAACATTGTGTTGATGAACGAAGATTTCCCAACATTTGATCGTCCAGCCAATGCTATTTCCGGATAGCCCTCAGTTGGATACTGAGCCGGAGAAACAGCACTCATGACGATATCAGCGAAATTGACTTGCATACGTATATGCTCCTTTCGGTCCTCCACTATTTTAACACATTATTTTTTTGAGGAAACCATTTTTTAAATAACGTGGATTGTATAATTAAGCGAGACAGAAAAAAGACATGTTATGATACACTCAAATTAACCTACCAAAGCTAAGGAGAGTGCACCATACATG
>NZ_AUCD01000116.1 GCF_000429585.1 Atopococcus tabaci DSM 17538 | reverse complement strand
ATAATGTAATAAAATAAGAGAACTTACAAATTCTTTGACAGAAAATGTAAGTTCTCTTTTATTTTAGAATCCAGGACCTTTTGTCCCAGCCTCATCTTTTTTGTTTATTCTTCTGATGTGTCGGTATTTTCAGAAGCGGAATCCTCAGAAGATTCTGAAGCGTCTTCTGATTCTGAGGCAGAATCAGCTGCTGAATCTTCGGAAGAGTCTGTCTCTCCAGATGTGTCTTCAGCTTCTGGTTGAGGCATGTAAGCTTGAAGTACACTGGTCAAATCGTCATCGTTGATGACGACGTTCGCATCTTGAACGACTTTGGAAAGAGCTTCCTGCACGACAGCACTGTCGCCCATACGTTCTTCCAACATCAATTGTTCAACTGTTTCACGTTCTTCCTCAAACGTTCCTTTTTCCGGTTTTTCATTCATTTGAATGATGTGGAATCCATAAGATGTTTGCACTGGTTCTTGTGTCATTTCGCCTTCTTCAAGAGCGAATGCCGCTTCTTCGAACTCAGGGACCATTTCGCCGGTTGTGAAGGTGATTTGGCCTCCTTGTTGAGCGGTTCCTGGATCTTGGGAATGTTCTTTTGCCAACTCCGCAAAATCTGCTCCGTCATTCAACTGATTGAGCAAGTCATTTGCTGTTTCTTCATCTTGAACCAAAATGTGGGAAGCAGTAACCGGTGGCACGTATTCCTCGTAAGCTGCTTGGACATCTTCTTCAGTGAAGTTTGCTTGTTCTTTCACCGCTTCTTCAATCAGTAGATTCAAACGGATGTTTTCTCTGTATTGTTCAGGTGTTAAGTTTTGGGACATCACGGCGTAGTTCATTGCATCCTCGCCGCCCATACGGTCTTGTTCGGTTTGGTAAAGTTGGTCTACCTGTTCTTCAGTAACTGCATCGCCATAGCGATCTTCAAGAACATCTGACATCAACAGCTGTTCCAAGAAAACAGGACCGACTGATTCTTTCATTTCTTCATATAATTCATCTTTTGAAATTTTGCCAGCAGTAGAAGAAGCTACTGTGTCGTCTGCACATGCGGTCAAGAAAAGACCAGAAAGCAAGACGGTACCTAATACGATTTTTTTCATGTTAATCAAACACATCCTAACTAAATTTTGCCAATCAAAAATACGCTGTCACCACTTAGTAATATAACATACACAAGGCAATTACAAAACCGACTTTGATATTTTGTAACCGTATCTTCAAGAATTCATCACGAAATAACAAAGAGACCGGGATAAGTTCCCGGTCTCTGAAACAACTGATTGGTTAACCCTTGCTTGGTGCTGTTTCTGACAATTTTTCTGAAGTTTCTTCGACGTCTTTTTGAAGAACTTCTGCTTTTTCTTTGATGCGACGGATACGTGGCTCCGCTTCATACATAAAGTCTTTGGCTGTTTTATCCATATCGCTGGCGAATGCAGTAGCCAATGTTTTGCCTTCATTTGTGAGTTGACTGACTGCTGTTTTCAGTTCTTTTACTTTCTCTGTTACATCTTCCACATGGTAAGTGGCATCATCCAAATATTCTTTGGCCATTTCTTGGTTTTCCTTGCCGGAGCGAGGTGTGTTTAATAGTCTGTATACGCCGCCTGCAATCAGTCCGGTGATGAGTCCGAGCGCTAAATGATTTTTCATGAGCGTTGTCCCTCCAGTGCTTGTTTGATGTCTTGTTGAATGCGATCCAAATCGTTGTCTGAGTATTTTTCGGAATTGTCAGCCCACTTCAATCCGAAATCGTCGTCTTTCGTGTATCGCGGAAGCAGATGGATGTGGCTGTGAAAAACCGTTTGAGAAGCGACTTCTCCATTGTTCATTAAAACATTCAAACCTTTGATATCCGGATGGAAGGACCGGACCGCTTGAGATATTTTCGGCAGGCGGGAGAAAACGTCTGCTGCCAATGTTTCGTTGTATTCCATTATGTTCGGAACGTGTTTTTTGGGAATGACGAGTGTATGGCCGGGGGTCACTTGTGAAAGGTCCAGGAAAGCCACAACGTGTTCGTCTTCGTATATTTTTCTTGAAGGAATCTCACCCTCTGCAATTTTACAAAACACACAATCTGACATAGTTCATACCTACTTTCTGCTGTTGTACTTATCCATATAGTTGTACATTCTTCGAATTAAATGTATCATAAATAAATATTTTTGTGAAACGGGATACACTCTTCGTATGTGTCAATACTTTGGCGGAAACTTTTCTCTAGAGATGGTAACTCTTCAATTTTAATATTAAAATGGCTC
>NZ_AUCD01000115.1 GCF_000429585.1 Atopococcus tabaci DSM 17538 | reverse complement strand
TCCTTTCACCCTTACTATACTTCTATAAAAGAAAAATAGTAGGCAGAAACCCCCGTCGAGGTTTCTACCTACTAATCTTAGTATGTTTTTCTTATGCAAACCAAAGAGCAATTTCTCGTTCGGCGCTTTCCAGTGAATCGGATGCATGAACGGTATTTTCGGATAAACTGACCCCATATAACGACCGTATCGTGTTGTCTCCGGATTCTTGCGGGTTGGTTTTTCCGTTCAACGCCCGGACACGCTGGACCGCGTTTTCCCCCTCCAAAATGAGCGCCACCAGCGGACTCCTTGTCAGATAAGCGACCAAATCTTTGAAAAAGGGTTTCCCTTCATGTTCGGCGTAATGCCGTTGAGCAAATTCTGTTGAAACGTGCATCAACTTCAGTTCCATAATCTTCAAGTTGTTGCGCTCATACTCCGACAGAATACTCCCAATCAAATTCCGTTCCACTGCATCGGGTTTGATCAAAACCAATGTTCGTTCTACCATCTCCGCATTCCCCCTTTAAGTCTATTTATAATCAGTTTACCATGCGGGGCGAAAATAAATCTTCCTTGGCCTTTGGGGTAAAATATAGCAAAAATATGCCGATATCCTATAGGTGTGCAAACTTACTTATAAGGAGATTTACTGTATGAAAAAGAACTCTCTCAAAACCAAGTTAACCTTGGTGCTTATCATTATGTCTATCGCACCAGTGCTGACGGGACTGGGCTTTACATACTTCCAAACTGTCCAACAGATGACCGCTTTAGTGGAGAACGAAGGGAAAGGCACGGTTTCTGTCATCGATTACTTTTAAGATGGAAAAGCGGGTGAAGCACTGACGCTTGCGGAAAAATATGCGCAGCGCCCTGAAATGAAAGCCGCTTTTTTGGAAGGGGACAAAGAAAAAACCGACGACATCCTGCGCCCTTTGTTCGCTGCGCTGAATGAAGATATCGGATTGTCTGTCCTGGAACTGGGAAGCAGCGAAGGCGATGTGTTCGCCCGTGCGCATAATCCCGAAAAGTTCGGGGACAATAAGTCGGATAACCTTTCCGTCGCTGCCGCGTTGAACGGGGAAAGCGTCAGCGGTGTGGAAATGGGATCGAGCGGTCTGGCCATCCGGGCGGTTGTTCCCATCAAAGACAATGACCGGATTATCGGAACATTCCAAGTCGGATTCGACGACTCGGTATTGACCGACATTCAACATGCCATCAAAGAGGACATTTCTCTGTATACCAAAGATGTGCTGGCCCAGAGTTCTGATGAAAACCGGCAAAGCGATGTGGGGACGGCTTTGGACGATGCTGCCATTTATCAAAGGGTGTCAAATGGAGAACTGGTGGAAATTCCTCCCGCCTTTCTGTTTCGGCAAACGAGAGTTCCGATTCCAATCAATAAATGGTGCTGGCAGTCAACAAAATTGCTTCTGGAAGCAGTGAGATGGCCGAAACGCTCACAGAGGCCCACGAGAAACAATCAAAGCAATGGCAAGGAACGTTGCGTATGCAAGCGAGGGAATGGAAACCACGACCCATTCTGCCGCACAATCGTTGGAAGTGGTAGCCCAGGGACAAAAAGCGGTGGAAGGGTCAGAACGGACCACGCGGAAAATTGTGGACACGTTTGCCGAATTGAAACAATCCATCAATGAGCTGAGCGGGTTAATCGGCAACGTCAGCACAATCACAGACGTGATTGACTCGATTTCCTCACAGACCAACTTGTTGGCGCTTAATGCGTCCATCGAAGCCGCCCGGGCAGGTGAAGCCGGAAAAGGGTTTGCCGTGGTGGCGGAAGAAGTGCGGCTGTTGGCAGAAAAATCAACTTCATCCGCCAAAGAAATCGCAGATATCATTCAAGTGACGGGTGAGAAAAGCCGGACGGCCGTTGAAAAAATTCAAGGAACGGAAGAAGCGGTGGCGGCTCAGGAAGAGGCCGTTGCCGTTACCAAAGATTCGTTTCGTGACATTCAGTCAACCATGGAACAGATTGCGGAACAGACGACCGCTACATCTGAGCTGTTGACGCAGATTGACGGCGCCGCCCAGTCCATTGCGGATAAGATGCAGGATATTTCTGCTGCTGGCGAACAGTCTGCCGCGAATGCGCAAGAAATCTACGCATCCAGTGAAGAGCAGCAGGCATTGACAAAAGTGATTACTTCATTTGCATCCGGCACTTCAGACACGGCAGAAAAACTGAAAACAGAAATCGCCCAATTCACAATCAATGAAGAGAAGGAGACGGAAATTTCTATGGTGATAGAAGAGGCCGCCTACCAGACGCATTAATCGAATAAGATGATCCAGAGGCTGGGACAAAAGCCACTAAATAAAAACGACGAGAAATTAGATTAACTAATTTTCTCGTCGTTTTTGCTATATATAATTAGGCATACAAAA
>NZ_AUCD01000114.1 GCF_000429585.1 Atopococcus tabaci DSM 17538 | reverse complement strand
ACATACACGATTATTTATCGTGTGTAAGTGCGCCCTTTTTACTTTAGTCGTCTCCGTACTAAGCCGGTTGTGTCGGAATTTCTATATTTTTTGAAAAGCATTTATAAAAATATATCTTTATTTCTTATCACGTGATATATTTAACAAGTGATATATTTAACAAGCAATATATTACATAAAAAGAGGTGTTGTCATGAAGACCGGTAAAAAGCATTTGTCAATTCTCTTAATTTTCTCATTGCTATTTGGTGTTTTTAGTCTAACTAGTTCTACAGTAGTAAATGCAGAGATTTCTGCTGATTTAAATGAACAAGATAGTCAAGTTATAGTTTCGGATGAAGGAATTTTCGTGGATGGGATTTTTTATTCTGAAGAAACATTTGAAGAGTTATTAGCTACTTCTCCGTACACTGAAACTCAATATGATCTTGAATATACGGAGCCTGTTTCTTCCGAAATTAGTACAATGTCAATATCAGCGAGTATTGGAGGAATCGGGGCAGGATTAATTAAAGGCACTTGGTGGATTCCAGGCATAGGAAAAGTAGTAGTAACAGCAGTAGGCTCTGTTATAGTTGCAGGAGCTGTTATCAAGAGTGGAACTTGGGTTCACAACAAAGTGAAAGCCTACTTTGCTGAGAGATCTTATGAAAACGCTAAGAAGAAAGGATCTAAAGCTCCAAAACACTCAAATCAATCTACTGCTTCTGGCAGCTCTCTGTCTAGAACAGGAACTCCATTGTCTTCAAGAGACTTGTTGGATAACAAAGGTACTAAACAAAGAAGATACTACGGAAAAAATGGACAAGCAGAACTAGATATTGATTATAGACATGCTGGAAATTATAAGTTCCCTCATAGACACACATGGAAAAACGGCGTGAGAAGTGGCCATTAAGGAGGAATATAAAAGTTATGAAGAAAGAATTTGATGATATTCCTGCAGGTACACCTTTAGAATTTGATCACCTTGTTTTTTATTTAAGGCAGGGAAGAGAAATCGAATTTATTTATGATGGAGAAGAATATTTTATATCAAATTCCAAAGAAGGGCGAGCTCTTTGGAAGGAAACTATCCAGCTAAGTGATTATTTTGAAATAGACGATTTAGAGGCACTGAGTAATATAAAAATTAAGAACAAAAATTTAGCTGATATTTTCAAAAATAGTGAAGGTATTGTTCAGACTGTATTTTAATCATACTTTCTAAGGTGTTTAGTCATAAGAGCCTTTTGTGTAGGAATTGATCTTTTTCTATCCATATGATTATGTCCTCTCATTAGGCAATGTATTATGAGCATGAGTATTTCTTTTTTTCTACATTTATGTGATAATACAACTGAGCAAATAGTGCATGGCTAAGCCAAAAGCCCCCAGTCGGATCAGGACTGGGGGCTTTTTTTTACGTTCCTTGCGGATTAACGGGCAGGCTAACTGTCATTTTTATCGTTATCGCTGTTTAACCATTTGATGATGTAGTGAGCGGCTACAGCACCCATAACAGCAACAATAAGCTCGGCAAAATAGTGCATGGCTAACCCTCCTTTCATGCTGAGGTTTTCAGCCAAAAGGATGACAGCTCACTTAGTATAGCACCCTTTTCTCTTTCTAAAAAACTTAGAAAGAGAATGGATTGAGAGGCTTTTGATGTATGATTAAAAAAACGATAGAAGAGGTGGAAACGGTGAGCAAACAAGTCGAGGAGTTTCAAAAAGAATTCTTGCGGATACTGGAAATCAGGAGCGAACACGTTGTGGAAGCATTGGATGACAACACGAAAACAGACGAGCAGAAGCTGCAGCGGATTCAAGGGCGATTGACTTATGACACTGGCCACTTAAACAATTTATTGTTGAATATGGAAGAGAAAATGCGTGAAAAAGAGCGCCTCCTAGACGAAATAAAGGCGATAGAAAGCTTACATTTTAGAATCCTCCGCCACATTTATCTCGATCCGGAATAAAACGGCTTAAAATTCGATTCTCAGCGCTTTTAATGCTTTCTAGTATATTTACCTGTCCAAAGATTTAAAAGCGCTGAGAACGCTCAAAAACAGTTTAAAACAACGCACGAATGTCTGTCTGTTAGTTGAATATACTTTTTTCCTTGCTTCTTTCTAATTCTTCTGAAAATCCCTCAAAAATGCTTTCTAAGAGTCCGAATCATCTTCGAATTATCTTTCTATCCAGAAACCCTTTATTCTTCTCAAATCGGTTTTTTCTCGGGTTTTTAGGGGCTTCAGTGCCCCTAAACGAGCGAAGCGAGCAATAACTGAGTAAAGATGTTGAAGAAAGGAACGAGTAAAGAGCAGAAAATGACGGCTTCTGGATTTGGTTGACTCCTTGCCAATGTTCTTGATCTTTTTTAATGCTCTTTGAAGGCTTGCGTTAGCAAGGCTTCCTTTTGATTTTAA
>NZ_AUCD01000113.1 GCF_000429585.1 Atopococcus tabaci DSM 17538 | reverse complement strand
CCTAAACCAAGAGCCAAAACAGACAGCAATATACCGATTAGGTATGGCCACGTTTTCCCTCGGTGGGGGTGGCTAACTTAAACTTGAAATTTACGCATGAAAAAAAGTGACTAAAAGTAGGATATTTTGTAATAGATAGTGCATTGAACGTAAAATATATCTCAATAATCATTATACGTAAACATTATGATGTTTAAAAAAAATATTGTATATATATGATGTCAAAAAAATTAGAGTTGAGGAAGGGAAAGCATGTGCAATATTAGCTTAATTATTCCAATATATAATACTCCCAAATCCAAATTAATAAGATGTTTGGAATCAGTAATGTCACTGCAGAATTTAAGTTTTGAAGTTCTTTTAATAAATGATGGATCAGACAGTTACATAGAAGAAGTTTGTCTTAAATTTGTAAGTCGATTTAAGAATTTCAAATATATGTATAAACCAAATGGGGGTGTGAGTTCTGCAAGGAATTTAGGGTTAAAAAAAGCAAGAGGCAGTTATATTATGTTTGTAGATTCTGACGACATACTGCACGCAGAAAAAATTGACAAAAAAATTTTGAAGAATAATCCGGATACCATTATTTATGATAATATTGTTAACACTCAAATAAAAAAAACTTTTTGTGGAAATGAAGATTATGTTGAACACGATGAAGCAATGGAATTAGCATTAACATCTAATAAGCTTAATACAGTATGGGGAAAATTATTCAAACGAAAATACATCCTTGAAAACAATATTATATTTAACAGGAATTTAGTTTCAGGAGAAGATTTCTACTTTATGCTTGATGTGCTATCTAATAAGCCAATTATTTATTACATCCCTGAAACAGTTTATGAATATGACTATAATGTTGAAACTTCCATCATAAGGACATCTAAATATGGATTAAAGATGTTAGACAACATAGTTTTAAATTACATGCTTAAAAAAAAGTATATTACAATTTTAAATAAAGAAGTAGAAAAGAGAGTCGCACTCCAATCTATAAACGACTTAATTAATACTTATTTTTCTTATATTTGTAATCTGTTATTATTAAAATTTTCAACAGACGAAATTGCTCTTAAAATAAATGAACTAACACAATTAGTCGAAGGGAATCAATCAACGTTTGCATTATTATCAAATAAATCCAAGATAAAATATGTTCTTATAAAAAAAAGAAATTGGAGAAAACTGAAGTTTTTAGCTTTAATAAGAAAGCTACACTTAAATCTAACATGAAAAATGTCCATGAAGGAGAAAAAAATGAGAAAGAATATATTAATAGAAGCTTATACTGCTTCTAATTTAGGTGACGACTTATTTATAAAGATATTATGTGAAAGATATCCGTATACAAATTTTTATTTAGCGTGCAAAAAGAAGTATAGTGAGGCATTTATTAATATACCTAATCTAGAGATTATCTCTCCAATCCCTTATATAGATACAGTATTATCAAAAATTAAAGTAGGTTTTAGTGTGAATGAGTTTATTAGAAGAAAAAAAATGAAGAAGTACGATGCTGTAGTTCATATTGGTGGATCTATATTTATGCAGATAGGAAATTGGAAAAAAAGAGTAGAATATTTACATACTACTAATACTATATATAATATACCTTCTTTTTTTATCGGATGTAATTTTGGTCCCTTCGTAGACCAAAAATTTTATGATGACTATAAAAACGTTTTTTCCGAGGCTGCAGATATTTGCTTTAGAGATTCATATTCTTATGAATTATTTAAAGAAATACCAAATGTACGTTTAGCTCCTGATGTAGTTTTTTCGTTAAGCGATGCAGAAGGAGTGGAAAGTCAGAATACGGTGGTTATTTCTGTAATTGATTTAGAAAATAGAGTGAAGTTAAAACCATACAAAGTAGATTATGTGAATAAAATTACCGAAATTGCTAAAGAGTTTATTAAAAACGATTATAATGTGAACTTCATCAGTTTCTGTGAAGCGGAGGGTGATGAACAAACTATTAAGGAAATTATGAATGAGCTAGACTCTTCGGAAAAAAAATATATAGATGCATTTTATTATAAAGGAGATATAAATAAAGCCCTTTCGGTAATCAAAAAATCCCAGTATGTAATATCTACTAGGTTTCATGCTATGATTTTAGGATGGAAGTATAATAAGATAGTATACCCGTTAATTTATAGTGATAAAACTTATAATGTAATAAAAGATACAAATTTTCTAAATGGATATACATGGATAGAAAATATCAGAGAACTAGATGTAAGTAATTTATTCAAACAAGTTACTAATGCTACACCTCATGTTATCGATAATGAAGTTCGTAATTCAGAAGAACACTTTTCTGTTTTAGATGCGTTTATAAATAAAGTTGAATAGAGGTTCTTTTATCTTACTTCATTAAATAAAACTTGAATTGTAAAATTAAGCTAGAAAAATAGAAAACCATTTGTGATACACTCTCACTAAGTTCCAACCACGAAAATTAGAGGAGTGACCAC
>NZ_AUCD01000112.1 GCF_000429585.1 Atopococcus tabaci DSM 17538 | reverse complement strand
CAACTGGAGCGAATAAGCGGATGAGGGGCGAAGCCCCTCGAGCATTATTCGTGAAGTGGACGTCGGGTCTGCATTTTGGAGCGCATTTTCGCTAGACTAATCGGAAACGCAGAAGAGGCTGGGATTTTTGCCCCAGCCTCCTTTCCTACGTTTATTGTTCCACATTCTGTTCGATCCAGTGTTTACTCACTGCGCCGTCTGTTCCTTCCACCGGGTCGGTTTTTGGCACTGGCACATCCGCAATGCGCTGCTTGATTTTTTCGTAGTCCTCCGCTTCCCCTTTTTGCATGTCCGGATCCATCCCATCCGAATAGGCGCCGATAATCCGAAAATCTTCCGTAGCGTCCACCCGCTTGTGGGCCGTCCCCGCCGGCAACAGCAGCACATCCCCTTTTTGAAACAAGTAGGTCTCGCTGTCGGGGCCGCCGAGCTGCACCATCGCTTCTCCTGACACACAGGCCAACGCTTCATGTGTATTGGCATGGAAATGATGATAAGAAAAAATGCCGTCAATCCAGCCGTTTGTGTAGCCGTTCTTTTCAAAAAAATCCAGCACGTTTTGGGCTGCATCCGGCGAACCGGTCAACCCGCTCACCGCTTTCGGGTAATGCAGCACCGGGAGCGGGTTATTCGGGAAGGGTTCATTCTCTTGTACATGTATCAACTTGGTCATCTTCTTGTCCTCCTTCAACTGTTGGCTGTGTGCGTCTTTGTTGATTCGTATACTCTGGTTTCTCTAAACGATACAATTTTCCATTGTAATCCACAAGAATGACTTCCCCTTCTTGGTCTACGCCAAAAGAAGAAATCATCAAATCCGTGTCCATCAATTCCACGTTTTGAGCCGTAGTTTTGTCCGCTTTCAATCACGTTGATTTCTTCCAGGCGGTTTTGCCCCACATCCGCCAGCCACAACCATTGTCTTTCTTCATCAAAGCTGAACTTCCATGGATTCCGGAGTCCGTAAGCAAAAATTTCTTCTCGTATCCCTTCCCCGTTTTCGGCAAACGGATTGTCTGCCGGAATGGCGTACGGCCGCCCGCTGCTTGTTTCGTCGACATCAATCCGCAACAACTTTCCGTACAATTCGTTCAAATCCTGTGCATTGTCCTCTGGATCGCCGCTTCCGCCGCCGTCACCGACTCCGATGTACAAATACCCATCCGTCCCGAAAGCGAGGTGTCCGCCGTTGTGGTTCGGGTAAGGCTGCGGGAAAGCGAGCAGCGTTGTTTGGGTGTTTTCGTCTACGGAAAAAGTTTCCGGGTCTGCCTGCATCCGGGCAATGACGGTGCCTTCTTCTGTGGTGTAGTTGACAAAAAAGTATCCGTTGGCTTCAAATTCTGGGTGAAGCGCTAATCCCAATAACCCCATTTCACTGCCGCTTGCACTGATGACATCACTTAAATCCAAAAACACCTCTGCTTGTTCTGCATCTTCCTGGGCGTCAAACATTTGAATGATGCCCTGCCGCTCCACGACAAATGCCTTGCCCGTATCGGGAAGAACCTCGTAATGCAAAGGTTCTTCAAACGACAAGTGTGGGTGCGCTTCCAAAAGAGTCAACAGACCAAGGTCAATTTGTTTCTCTGGCGAACGATCGGGTTGTGAGGAGCCGGAATCCGGAGAAGCTTCCTCGCCAGACGAACAAGCCATCAATAAAAACGGAATCAGCCACAACATTTTTTCACATTTATCCACGCCTTCCTCAGACAGGCTGTATGTCATGTTGCAGGAGTGAATCATTTAGAGTTTCCTCTTTGCCTTCAAATTAGCAGACCCCGCTCCTCCTGTCAAAAAGGGCGGCTCAGTTCGCCCGCCCCCTCTCTTTTCCAACTTTCCGATATAATGAATGGTGAAAGGAGCGGATTCCATGGCTATTGAAGAGAAATACTATGAAGTGTTGGAGTTTTGGTTTGAAGAACTCGATGAAAAGATGTGGTTCCAAAGCACCGACCAGCTGGATGAAGAGATCCAGGTGCGCTTCGGAGCCACTCACCGCCAGGCCGCTGCCGGTGAATTATGGGAATGGCGGGAGACCGTTGAAGGTCGGCTGGCAGAAGTGATTGTGCTCGACCAGTTTTCCAGAAACATCCACCGCGGCCGGCCAGAAGCCTTCGCTTCGGATGGAATGGCCTTGATTCTGGCACAAGAAGCGCTGCGTCACAAAGCCATCTATGATTTGGAAACCAAACAGCGCGCCTTTTTGTACATGCCCTTCATGCATTCCGAATCGCTTGTCATCCATGAGGTGGCCATGACGTTGTTTAAAGAAAAGGGCATGGAGTCTTTTTACAAATACGAAAAAGAACACCGGGACATCATTGCCATGTTCGGCCGTTATCCCCACCGCAATGCCGTTTTGAACCGCCCCTCCACCAAAAAGGAGCTGGAGTTTTTGAAACAACACAAAGGCTTTTGACCCCGCTTAACCGTTCATAAATCCAGAGGCCTTTCTGTTCTTTGTGTGCTACACTCATTAAAAAGATAAAAAGCGGTTTCAATAAAAAGGAGAAGGGGTTCTATCATTATGAGAAAAATCATTTTTACGACGGAGAGCGGGGCTATGTGTAAAATAGTTGTCGGAAAGTAAAATAGTAGGGTAAGAAAT
>NZ_AUCD01000111.1 GCF_000429585.1 Atopococcus tabaci DSM 17538 | reverse complement strand
TGTGGTCACTCCTCTAATTTTCGTGGTTGGAACTTAGTGAGAGTGTATCACAAATGGTTTTCTATTTTTCTAGCTTAATTTTACAATTCAAGTTATTAAAAAAACGGGCAGATTGTTCCTGCCCGCGTGAAAAATGATAAGCGTGCATCAATCTGCTAGCTTATTTCTTTTCTTTTTTCTTTTGACGCGCCTTCATGGAACTCATCATTTGATTGATTTTCCGTTCTGACGGTTTTTGCCCCATTTGAATCATTAACATGCGCAATGTATCTTCGTCAATTGGAGGATTTTTTTCGAAATAATCCATCATGTATTTACGTGCGATGAAAAATCCGCCGACCAGTCCTCCGATGAGCGCTAAAATAATCAAAAGTACAGCTAATCCAGTATTCATCCGATCCACTCCTTTCCTCTCTACAATGAAATATTGTACTAAAAGATTCAAAAAAAAGAAATAGGAAAAACCTGCGGCTGTCCTTAAAACAGCCACAGGTCGTATCCTACTCGGTATCTACATTCGATCAGTCTTGAATGGACAAATAAGTAGCTACGACGTTTTCTGGAGTGAAGCCATATTCTTCTACGATGACTTCTCCTTTTCCACTTGCACCGAATTTGTCGATTCCCAGACTCTTGCCTTCAAGGCCAACGTAACGTTCCCATCCGAAAGTCGCACCCATTTCGATGGACAAGCGCTTAGTGACTTCTTTCGGCAAGACACTTTCTTTGTACGCATCGTCTTGTTGGTTGAACAGGTCGGTGCTCGGCATAGAAACAACCGATACATCATGCCCTTGATCACGGAGTTGTTTTTGGGCTTCAACTGCCAAGGACACTTCGGAACCAGTGGCAATCAAGATGCCTTCTGGTTTCTCGCCTTGTTGTGGAGACACCACATAGGCTCCTTTTTTGACATGGTCATGAGCCAGTGTTTCGGTGTTCGGCAAGACTGGCAAATTCTGACGAGTCAATACCAGCATCGTTGGACGATCGGTGGAGGTCAACGCAATTTCCCATGCTGCCGCCACTTCGTTTCCGTCCGCCGGGCGAAGAACTGTCAAATTCGGCATGCCACGGAAGCTCGACAAGTGCTCTACAGGCTCATGAGTCGGTCCGTCTTCTCCCACCGCAATGGAGTCATGTGTCATGACATAGATGGCAGGGATACGGGACAAGGCAGCCAAGCGTACAGCTGGACGCAAGTAATCCGTGAAGACAAAGAACGTTGCGGCGTATGTTTTTGTTCCGCCGTGCAAAAGAATCCCGTTCATGGCTGCGGCCATTGCGAATTCACGTACACCATACCAGATGTTGCGGCCTTCGTATTGACCAGGTTGGAAATCTTTTTCGCCGTCAATCATGGTTTTGTTGGAACTGGACAAGTCGGCTGCTCCGCCCCACAAGTTCGGAATCGCTTTGGCAGCAGCGTTCAGGACTTCCCCGCTGGTGCTGCGTGTGGCAGCTGCTTTGTCGCTTTCTTTGTAGACCGGCAACTGACTGTTCCACCCGGCAGGCAGCTCTCCGGTAAGTGCTGTTCCAAATTGCTCGCCTAATTCAGGATAAGCGGCTTTATAATTGTTCACCAAGTCATTCCAGTCCGCTTCCGCTTTCGCGCCTCTGTCAATAACGGCTTCTTTGAAGCGTTGCGCCACTTCTTCAGGGACAAAGAAGTTTTCGCCTTCCCATCCGTATGCTTTCTTCGCGGCTTCCACCCCTTCTTTTCCTAGTGGAGCGCCGTGAACGGTATGGCTTCCGGCATTCGGCGCACCGAAACCGATAACGGTTTTGACTTCGATCAATGTCGGTTTGTCTGTTTCGAGTTTGGCTTCTTCAATGGCATTGTTGATGGCATCCAAGTCGTTGCCGTCTTTCACTAAGATGTGCTGCCAACCGTAAGCTTCAAAACGAGCGCCGACATTTTCCGTGAAGGCTTTAGAAGTTGGTCCGTCCAATGAAATGTCATTGGAGTCGTACAACATGATCAGTTTGCCGAGTTTCAAATGTCCAGCCAAACTGACGGCTTCCGCAGAGACCCCTTCCATCAAATCGCCATCGCCGCACAATACGTACGTAAAGTGGTCGACCGGCTTGTGGTCTTCTTTGTTGTATGTTGCTGCCAAATGAGCTTCAGCCATGGCCATTCCCACCGCATTGGCAATCCCTTGTCCCAGCGGTCCTGTAGTGGCTTCCACCCCCGGTGTGTAATGAACTTCCGGGTGGCCAGGCGTGCGGCTTTCATACTGACGGAACGATTTCAAATCGTCCAATGTTACGTCGTGCCCTGACAGGTGCAGCAGGCTGTACAGCAGCATGGAACCGTGTCCCGCTGACAATACAAACCGGTCCCGGTCAAACCATTTCGGGTTTTTCGGGTTTACTGTCAAATGATTTTTCCATAGCACATACGCCATAGGAGCAGCTCCCATCGGCAATCCTGGGTGGCCGGAGTTTGCTTTTTGAATCCCATCAATACTTAATGTACGGATGGTGTTCACCGCCATTTGGTCTATCTTATCAAACAATCCAATCATCCTCTCGCTACTACAATAAATTGTCCTTCTTACACATCTTTTATTGTACTTGTTTCAAAATGTTATTTCAACGCTTACAAATATTATGTATGCGTCAAGTTTTCCTCGGTAACCTTTATTCTAAATGACCCTTAATATAAATGCGGTTATTTGTTTCTATTCATTTAACTAAATGAAA
>NZ_AUCD01000110.1 GCF_000429585.1 Atopococcus tabaci DSM 17538 | reverse complement strand
ATTTCTTACCCTACTATTTTACTTTCCGACAACTATTTTACACATAGACACTCTTCGGGAAAAAAGGAAGGAAATCTACGATTCAAACTCATCGGATTATGATAAAATGAGACCAGATAGTCGAAAGGGGCAGAACGAATGGGTCTAAAAATCAATAACCTTACAGGAGGATACACACAGTTTCCTGTATTGAATCAAGTATCGTTTGAAGTGGATGACAGTGAAATAATCGGCTTAATCGGGTTGAATGGAGCCGGAAAAAGTACCACTATCAAACACATTATAGGCCTTCTAGAACCCTTTGAAGGCAGTGTGACGGTGGATGGGTTATCCTTACGGAATAATCCTCAGATGTATCGTAAAAAAATTGGCTACGTGCCAGAGACCCCGGCTTTATATGAAGAACTGACATTGAAAGAACATATTGAAATTACCGCCATGGCGTACGGAATTGGCGAAAAAGAAGCATGGGACCGGGCAGATGAGCTACTGTCGGCATTTCAACTGCAGGACCGGTTGGAATGGTTTCCTTCATATTTTTCAAAAGGCATGAAACAAAAAGTCATGATTGTGTGTGCTTTTTTGATTAATCCGGACCTGTATGTGATTGATGAACCGTTTTTAGGACTCGATCCAATTGCGATCAATACCATGCTGAAACGGTTGGAAGAGAAAAAGAAAGAAGGGGCATCCATTTTAATGTCGACACACGTGTTGTCGACGGCGGAAAGGTACTGTGACCGATTTGTCATCCTTCATCAAGGAAAAGCCATTGCGGTCGGAACGCTGGAACAGCTCCAGGATCAATACGATATGCCTTCTTCCACACTTGATGACATCTATGTTGTCGCGACAAGTAAGGAGCATGTCGGATGAAGTTGATGGATTTCTGGAAGAAAAGAGAACGAACGCATCAAAAAAAACTGTTTAAGTATTTGAAGTATGTGTTCAACGATCATTTTGTTTTGTTGCTTTTGTTGATTCTCGGAGCGGGAGGGTACGGTTATTCGGAGTATGTCAAGACGCTTTCCCCGGAAGCTGTCTTCCCCCGCATAGTCATTTGGCTCTTATTATTCGCCGCACTTTTTGTAGGACGCTTTGCCACATTGCTGCAGCCGGCCGATATGGTCTTCCTGCTGCCATTGGAGACAGAGATGGGACGAGTCATGCAGAAGTTGAAAAGGCGGAGTTTTATCTTGCCGGCTTCTCTGCTTTTATTGGGATCGGCGGCGGCCATGCCGTTGTTGGTTGCTCTGGGAGAAGCGGAATTTTCTCATTGGTTAGTGGTCGCTGGCACACTGTGGATCCTTAAAGACAGTGAACTGGATTGGCAGGCGGCCTCATTGAAAATCGCCTCCAAACGCCGGAAGAATCAGTGTGCAGTAGGAATTTATGGATTGTTTTTACTGGTCCTTTTTCTAATGGTATTTGTTTCTGTGTGGACAGGGTTGCCGGTTGCATTGGCAGGGAATGTTGGATTGAGGTACTTTTACAAGAAAGTGCACCAATCCAATCGTTTGCAATGGGAAGAAGCGATACAAACCGAAAAAGCGAGACTGCAACGGATTTACCGCTTCATCAATTTGTTTACTGATATCCCGGCATTGACGGACCGGCCTAAAAGAAGAAAATGGGCGGATGCATTCATTCAGCGGATTCCAACCCAAAAAAATTCGCCGTATTTGTATTTATACTTGCGGGGATTTGTTCGAGGTTCTTCTTACAGTGGGCTGTTTTTCCGGTTAACCGGGATAGGAGCGGTTCTGATTTGGTTGGTGGATTGGACAGAGATAGGAATCGCAATTGGCGTGATAGGTCTCTATTTAATTGGTTTCCAATTGATTCCATTATACTATCATTTTGACGAGTCCCTTTTGCTTCGATTGTATCCTTTGGTTGCATCCGGTAAAATAGCGGCTGTGCAGAAAGTGTTGTTGCTCCTGCTTTTGATTACAAGTGGACTATTTTGGGCGGCTGGTTGGATTTCTCTCGGTTTCATGAACAGTTTGTATTTGTTGCTGGCGTTTAGTGTTTTTTCGTGTCTCTTTGTGAGACTATATGTCCCATACCGCCTCAAGAAAAAAGGAGGACATTATGAAAGTACTGTGGAATAAAAACATAGTAGACCGTGAACAAGTCAGAATTGAGATGGAAGACAGAGGGTACCAATTTGGCGACGGAATCTATGAAGTGATCCGGGCCTACAATGGAACGTATTTCGGTTTAGATGAACACATTGACCGTTTGTTCAAAAGCGCAGACAAAATTGAGTTGATGATTCCATATGAACGAAAAGAGTTAAAAGAAGTTGTCACTGCACTTTTAGACATCAATCATATTCATACCGGAGATTTATATTTACAGATAACCAGAGGGATTTCTTCGCCTCGTAATCATTTATTCCCAGAAGCGGGTGTGGAGCCGATTGTCACTGGTTCGCTTACAGTAGCTGCAAGAGACACCGAAAAAATGAAAAAGGGCATTGCGGTCAGCGTTGAAAAAGATGAACGATGGTTAAAATGTGACATCAAATCCACCAGTTTGCTTGGAAATGTATTGGCCAAACATGAAGCGTATAAGAAAAACGCGGAAGAAGCTGTCCTGCACCGTGATGGAATCGTGACCGAATGCTCTTCGGCCAATCTGGCTGTGATAAAAGAAGGAACGGTGTACACCCATCCAGACGGAAATTTGATTCTGGCGGGAATCACGAAATTAATGTGGCTGCAATGCGCAAAAGAAATCGGACTGCCTGTCAGAGAAGAAGCCTTTACGTTAGAGGAGCTGTATGCGGCTGACGAAATTTTCTGTTCCAGTACAACGAAAGAAATCATGCCGATTGTGAAGGTGGATGATCAAGCAGTCGGAGATGGAGTTCCTGGTACATGGACGAAGAAATTACAACAACAATACGTTGCAATGATAGAAAAAGCTTGTGTTAGTGTAAAATAGTTCTCGGTAAGTCATCTATTGTTTATTGGACAAAAAGAAACGAGACCTTTATTCTAAAAGTTACCACACAAATAGAAAG
>NZ_AUCD01000109.1 GCF_000429585.1 Atopococcus tabaci DSM 17538 | reverse complement strand
GTCCTCCTAGGTATGTTTTTGTCGTTAAAAACATTGTACCGTAAAAGGACGATCATATGGCCTTTTATCTTTTACACAATTATATGGACTTTATCAATTCTTCATAGTACTGTTTATATAAATAATCTATTAATTCTTTTGCTGTATTACCTCCCCATATTTGCTGAACTTTCCACAATGTGGGGAGTAGCCCAGACCCCTTAATTAGATGGTCTATTGATTGTTGTAACAAATTGTTTCGTGGAGATGGTGACTCAAAGTGAAAGTCCTTCTCATCTAATAGTTCAAGCATTAATCTAGTTATCTTATGAGGTCGATTAGAATTAACATAAAAGAGCATATAGCGATCAAGTAGAGCACTAATAATTACATTTTTAAGCTGTTCATCTGTACTACATTTTTTGATTGCATCTGTTAATTGATGGGCATAATCGCCAGAAAACTCTGCTTCAACACGTATCCAGTCATCCACTTCTTTGGCGATATGTCGCATGTGCTTCATGATAGTTGTTCCTCTTTTTTGTCATAAATGCGTAAATGCACTTTTGTATTTCTGCTTTTTGCCCCGATATACAATGTTTGTGCCTGAAAGTCTTTAGATACGTCGGATACTTTTGAGTTGTTTCTTTTATATGGCTTGTTTTTGTTATCTTCAATAACTTTTTGTAGATAACTTTTATTAGTACTTCCCATAGCGTATTTCAGTCCTTCCTTCTTCTATTGAGCGTTTCAATTTAGCAATGTTAATATTTTCATTAATAAAGTCACAACATATATCAATTCGTGAAAGCCTAAAACTATATTCATCCGAATCAATCATTTTTAAAAAGGTGTGTAAATGAATAGGTTCATTAAATTCTTCTTCATATCGCTTCCGATATTCATGCCATGCGTATGCACTATATTTGACAATTACGCCCATTTTCGTGAATGCTTCATGATAAGCTATACAAAAGTAAAATGGTGCATTGATGAATGAATAACCAATTGTATAGCCTTCTGGCAGCTTAACGTCTGCTTCACCGAAATTGTCGAATAGCTTATGCATCTTAGATTTAATTAAGAATGTACTTATTAAGCTTTTTGCTACCCAGTCACGCCATTCGTCAAAGTCAAACACGCCTGTTGTTTGTAATACGAGTGTAAATTGGTCAATATCTGGTTTAATCACGTTCTTTTTCACTCCTTTTATAAGAAAACTTTAGGTAAAGTTTTCCTAGTGCTAAAAGCCCATTAGAATAGGCTTTGGTGTTGTTTTTGCTCCTGACTGGAGCTGGGGTGATTACCTGCACCCCAGCTCTCCTAAAGGTGTAAAGCACGGAGCGGAACCTTCCCCGCCTGAACGGCGGGTCCCCTTCCACTCTTTGTGCCGTCGCTCCTTAAGGAAAAGCTAGGTGCTTCAATTCAAAAAGCTACAGTAAGGAACGGTCAACAACCGTGGCTTGTCTGCACTTGCTAGCCCTGGATAACTGTAAATCCCTTGACCAGCAGTAAATTGAACTGGAGGTATATCCACACCAGAAGAAAACAGAGTTCTATATGTTTGCTCATCACTATCACCTAAAGCAATCTTCAAAACGAGCTGTTCTCTAATCGCTGTTGGCATCGTCTGTGCGTTCATTTGTTGCGTAGCGACCCACAGAATACAACCTAGTTGTCGCCCCATGAATGCAACATCAGACAGTATGGTATCGACTTCATCACGTTCCTTTTTTGCTAAAGTCTTCCATGATTCTCTCAATGCCCCAAACTCATCTATAAGCAGGATTAAAGCAGGTAACCCTGCATCTTTATAAGTCTTGTTACGATTTGATATAAAATAGTCTTGTAATTCATCTTGTCGTTTTTTCATACGTTCATGAAATTGTTTAATCAATTCAACCGCATTTGTTTTGTCGGCAGTTCGCTCATCACCAACGGTACGTTTAGCCATTTGGTATACGTCTGTACGCTTCGGATCAATAATGAATAATTCATGATTGACCTTTTTCGATAAAACTTGTTCAACTAGCATTTGAATAAAAAACGATTTACCACTACCTGTTTGACCGACTAATCCCATATGATGAAACGGTACAGTTGCACGCTCATCTAAGCGTAAGGCGTAATCATCTGCTGTCTTATTTGACCATTCAATCAAGTCACTTGCTGATTTAATCTTTAGTTGTTTATGTGAATCAACTGAATAAAATTCGTAAATATACCAGTCGCGATCTTTAGATAGGTACTTGCGCTCGCTTACGTAACCCTTTAAAGCTGAATCAATCCGCATATCTTCAAGTCTTTTGTCGAATTTAATTGTATTATTGATGAAAACTTTTCCTGACTTTCTTGTTCGATTGTTGTCAAATGTTATCTTGATTTTTGGTAAAGTAACTAAACGATTGTCATACTCGCGTTCATCTTCAAATCTCGCGTCTTTAATATGTCTTCTGATTCGCTTTGTCATCAAATAATAATGCAGAGAAAAAAATGGACCAAACCACAATTTATTGCGAATTGACCAATTAACAAACAAAGTAACTACCATTAGACCAACAGGAATCAAGAAGATATTTGACTCAATTTGTGGAAGCTGTATTAACGTTATTTGTTCAACAATCAAAGGATACAGTTTATAAAAGAAAAACCATAAGATAAGAAAAAATCCAATGAATAAAAATGAAATAAAACCACGTTGCATTCTATATGTTTTCTTCATGCAAACCACATCCTACTATCGTGGTTCCGCCCCTTGTCAGGGGCGGTCACAGGTATAATAATGTATTTGTTGATAGGAAGGGAACTTACTGCCCTTCATTCTTTATTTTGGTGGAATAATGTCTACATCTTCTGCTTTGACGGAAAGTTCACTCATGAATGTTCCATACACAGAAGCTGTTGGATTCACAAATGTGATTTTACTGAACTTTTTATACTCTTTTGGAGGTTTAGGCACCTTTACAATAACTTGCTCGCCTGCATTAAGGTCAGGTGCTACATCCTCGCCTTTGTATTCTGTTCGGTCGGTTGCAATTACTGTTTTATACTTAGTGCCTACGACTTTAGGATTCTTTCCGTCCGCATCGTATTCAAGCCAGTCCTCATGTGACATCACTCGTACGTCCTTGTCTTTGAAAAATGCCTCACAGTCAAAGCGATTGAACTCTCGTAGTTTCTTCATCTGAAACTTTCATCCTCTCGATATCTTTTTGAAAGCATTGCGCAATTAACTTTCTAATTCAATTGTAAGGGATAAAGTCCATATAATTGTGTAAAAGATAAAAGGCCATATGATCGTCCTTTTACGGTACAATGTTTTTAACGACAAAAACATACCTAGGAGGAC
>NZ_AUCD01000108.1 GCF_000429585.1 Atopococcus tabaci DSM 17538 | reverse complement strand
AAGAAAGTCATTAAATTATCGAACACCACTTGAGTGTTTCTTAGATCATGTAGACAATGATATTTTGTCTCGCTTAATTTGACAAATCAAATTTATAAAGATAGGTATTTTTATAAATAACTTAATTTATAGAAAATGCGTTATTTTTGTTTTCTAAATAGGCGTTTGCTATGATAAAACTGAATTAGAAAACGTGTTCGAGCCGGTATTTACAGAGGTTATTTTTCTCCGGCTGATAATTTAGGAGTGTGATATGGATGGAGGAAGCATTGGAAAGACGGGTTGAAGGAACGTATCAAACAGTGGATGAAGCGAAAGAAGCCGTCCAACGTCTGTTGAACGAAGGCTATCAAACAGATGAAATCCTGCTCATTGTGGAAGACGACAGTGGGTTTGAGGAGGAATTGAGAAAAGCGGCCCAAGTGCCGGTGGATGCCGTCGATGTGGATGAAGAGGACTCCTTTTGGGACCGCATCGTAGAAGCTTTCACGTTCAACGACGACGATGAAGATTCTCTGGAAAAATACGGCGTCCGTGAAGAAAATGCGGAGCGTTTTAACAGCGCACTGGAAGCGAACGAAATTGTTCTTCTGGTAGACAGTGCCGCACCGAGACACAACGGTTCCTTATCGGAAGTGAATGAACAGGTTTTGGCGTCAGAACCAGAAGATACAGTGACTCATTCTGACAGCAGCCTGCAGGCGGAAGCCACCCCAAACGAAAAAACGATTTATCAAGGAGGAAGTAACGATATGACTGACAAAGAAAAAAAACAAAACATTAATGAAGTTGGCAGCGACGAAGAGAAAGAAGTCACTCCTTCTGACGTAGACACTTCAGAAACCAACACAGATGCAATGGAAAGCACGCACGATGCCAGCCAGGCACAAAACACCCGCGAGGAAGAAGATGCTGCTTCAGGAGAAGCCACTTCTCAATCTGAAAAAACAAGTGCAGAGTCCACTCCAGACAAAGGCGATTCCTTGGAAACCACGCCTGAATTGACCGGAGACGAAGACACGGTCGTCAAAGATCCTTCCGGCGATCACCGTTACCCAGACAACATCGCAAAAGGAACAGTGGACGGAAAAGACAACAAATAGCCAGAGAGAAAAAGCGGATGAGGTCCGCTTTTTCCATTTCAAGGTTAGTCAACACAAAATGATCGGAGAAAGGAAGATAATATG
This sequence comes from Atopococcus tabaci DSM 17538, assembly GCF_000429585.1. Classification (GTDB taxonomy): domain Bacteria; phylum Bacillota; class Bacilli; order Lactobacillales; family Carnobacteriaceae_A; genus Atopococcus; species Atopococcus tabaci. Next base: position 2,151 of record NZ_AUCD01000108.1, on the reverse strand, counting down.
AGCGAAAAAGACAAAATCAAAACACAGAAGCCAAAAGAAGGTTACCTTATTGACGATGAATCGTCCAACATGAAAAGAGAACCGATTGTGGAAAGTGATTCCTACAAAGCCGGAGGAAAACTGAAAGGCAAGAAAACACTTATTACTGGCGGAGACAGCGGGATTGGAGCTGCGACAGCGATTTTGTTTGCCAAAGAAGGGGCAGATGTAGCGTTCACGTACTACTCTTCGGATGAAGACGCCGAGAAAACAAAAAAACGTTTGGAAGAAATCGGCGCTAAAGTGAAGGTTGCAAAAGGTGATGTCGGAGACGAAACCTTTGCCAATCAGGTGATCCAAGATGTAGTCGATGAATGGGGATCGATTGATGTCCTGGTCAACCATGCAGGTGAGCAGCATGTCCAAGAAAGCATTCTGGACATCTCCGCTGAGCAATTGGACCGGACATTCCGAACCAACCTCTTCAGCATGTTCTATTTCATCAAGGCAGCTTTGCCTCATATGAATGAAAACGGGTCTATCATCAACACAACTTCCATCACCGCCTATAAAGGGAACCCTATCTTGATGGATTATTCCGGTTCCAACGGGGCCATCACTTCATTCACTCGTTCTTTAGCACAGAACCAAGAGATTCTGGATAAAAAAATCCGTGTGAACATGGTGGCACCAGGACCGATTTGGACACCGCTCATCCCAGCGACCTTCCCTGAAGACAAACTGGCGTCCTGGGGGAAAGATGGAGCAATCCAACGTCCAGGTGAAGCTTATGAACTGGCGCCGGCTTATGTATACTTGGCAAGTGAGGACTCGTCTTACGTCACAGGACAAACCATCCATGTCAACGGCGGCGTCATTGTGAATGGGTGACGCCTCACAAACGGAAAGGGGATTGTATGGGCAAAGTAGTCTTAGGCGCATACGGATCCGTTGAAGAAACCATCCGTGTCGTCCACAATGAATTGACCGAAGGAAATCGTTCGCCAAACGATATCGTGATTGTGACCAATGCTGAAAACAGAAACTTAATCATGAACCGTTCCCCGGTTGTGGTGGACGGAGTTTCCATCGACAGCTACCAATCCGTGTGGGAAAGTTTCAAGTCGATGTTTGCTTCAAAATACGACAAAACGGTGTTGGAAGAATACGGAGTGGACATCACTACGGCACGTGAATACAACGATGCCATCCGCTACGGGAGTTTTGTTGTTTTGGTGGAAGAAAATACCGGCGGCGGTTACGGCAATACGTATCAAAAGACAGATACCAGAGATATCCGCGAGGCATCCAAAGAAACGCTGGATTTAGAGTCGAATCGTCCTATGCAAGAAGAAAACATCCACAGGCCGGGCGAAGGGCTGGATTTGAAAAACGCTGATGAGAACATGCAGCATGGCCGCATTCCGCCTGAATAAGAAACGAATATGGAGGGAATCAAATGAAAGACAAGGAATTATGGCACAACGATCGCAGCGAATTGAATGAAGATCGAAGAGATGACCGCAGAGACCAAGTGTCACCTGAACCGGGTCCGTTAGGTTTTCTCGTGGAAAACGAGGACCAAGATACGGGAGACCGAGTGCCTAATGAATCTCCGATTGGGGACAACGTCAGTAATGAAGTCGAGACATTTTCCGACAGAGATTACGACAATGAGCGGGTGGAAGACGATACCACAACTCGCCGGGACGAAGAGCTTTGGATCAACGACGATGAGACGTTGACAAACAGAGAACGGGAAAATCGTTTCCACCGGGATAACGAAGACCGAAGAGAAGCTGACCGTGATTTCCAAGTGGAAGGCAACCCGTTAAGAGGTTCGACGGAAGAAAGTCCGTATCCACAGGAAGCACCTTCCGATAGAGATGAAGGTGTGCCGGAAGACCCTTCTCAGCGTCCGGAGTTAGACCCGACCGCTCACGCAGAAGATACCGAAAGAAGCTTGCCAAAGGGCCCGGGATCTCCAGGTCAAAGATCCGAAGGCATTTCACCTTCTGGAAGCGACGATATGTCCGGTCCGTCTAATTCAAGCAGATAAAAGTTAAATTGAACAAAAAAGACTTTCCGTGCAACATTCATGGAAAGTCTTTTTTTGCATGCACTCCTATGTGTAAAATAGTTGTCGGAAAGTAAAATAGTAGGGTAAGAAAT
>NZ_AUCD01000107.1 GCF_000429585.1 Atopococcus tabaci DSM 17538 | reverse complement strand
TAATTATAGGGGTTCACTGACCTTTTTGCATTTTAAATACAAAAAAGGTATCAGCGAATCATTTTGATTCACCAACACCAAATATTATAGAACCCAAATAAGCCAAATGCTTGCGTGTGTATCTTTTTTTCACAGGTTTAGGAATTAACTTCAACTTTACATAGTTGTGAACCATAGAGGATGTTACCAAGGTTTCCGACTCGTCATTTTTAAAGACGGACAGGTAACGGTCCAGCAAATTCAATGTCTGATCAAGATACAGTTCGAAATCAGGCAGTTCTTCCCATCTGGGCAGACTATATGCCTGTAACTCTTCTGCCCACTCACGCAGTTCTGGTTGATTTTCTATTGCTTCCCACCTCTTTACAATATGTGTGTACTTCCAATTTACACTATTTTGATAACCAGGACAATTAGTTTGTAAAACTAAGTGCAAGATAAAAAAAGAAAGCAGTGCTGCACTGCTTTCTTTTTTGAAAAAATTACTTTTTGTTGAAAACCGTCCGAGTCAGAAAATCCCCCACTGTAGGAGCCAATGTATATAAACGATAGGCCCCTTCCAGAACCAACGGCTGATTGATTTCTCTTTTTTTCGTTCCCATCGCCCGGACGATTTTCTTTGCTACTTCATTTGGTTCAAGAACAAACGCATCCACGCTTTCCAAATACTTTCCTTCTGGATCAAACCGATTATGGAAGTCTGTCCGGACAGGTCCCGGATTTGCGGTTGTAACCGCGATATTCAGCGGCGCCAGTTCCAAGCGCAAGGCATTGCTGAAACCAATCACAGCGTGTTTCGTCGCAGAATATACGGCGGATTTAGGCGTGGCAATTTTTCCGGCCATCGAGCTGATGGAAATGATGTGCCCGGATTGTTGCTCCGCCATTTGGATGGCGACCAGTTGAGTGATGTACATCAATCCCAAGACATTGACTTGAAACATTTCCTGGGCTACTTGAATATCAGACTCCAAAAACTCTCCTGTTTCGCCGAACCCAGCGCTGTTCACCAGTACATCGATCACGCCGACCGTTGCCGTCACTTGTTGGACGGTTTGCTCAATCTGATCGGAATCCGTCACATCCAATGGAAAAGCATATGCAGGTTTGTTGGAGAAATGCTCGCATCTTCTTTTGACTTCTTGGAGCTTCTCTTCCCTTCGTCCGCTCACTATGACTACCGCACCATTTTTTGCAGCTTCATAGGCCACTTCTTCTCCGATTCCAGAAGTCGCTCCAGTAATAAAGACTGTTTTTCCTTCCAGATGATTCTGCCTTCCCATTTTACTCCTCCTCGTATTCTATATGATGAGGATCTTCCATCAATACATCCACCTCAGTAAAATCATACATTAAGTGGGTATTTTTGAACACTTTTCTCGCTTCTTTTTCAAGTTTGGCAGCCTCTCTGCCAACATAGCGGGAGCTGATATGGGTTAGAAGCAGCTTTTTCACATTGGCTTGGCGCGCTGTATTCGCTGCATCGATATTAGTGGAATGGTTGTAATCTTTTGCCATTTCCTGTTCATCTCCGCTGAAGGTGCTCTCGTGCACCAATACATCCGCATCTTTCGCCAATTCAATGCTTTTTGGCGTTTTGATTGTATCTCCCAGTATGGTGACAACCCGCCCCTTTTTAGCCGGTCCGATGAAGTCTCTCCCATTCAACACCCGGCCGTCTTCTAATTCGACGGTTTTTCCTTGTTTCAATTTTCCATAAAGCGGACCGGATGGAACACCCATTTCTTTCAACTTATCAGCCAGCAACATGCCGGGATGGTCTTTTTCTTTCACACGGTATCCGTATGAAGGGAGCCCGTGTTTCAATAAACCACACGTCACAACAAATTGATTGTCTTCATAAACGACGCCTTCTTCTTTGATTTCTTTGAAATACAGCGGGTATCTTAAATAAGAGCCGGATAATTTCAAGCTGGTCAAAACATACTGTTTGATCCCCACCGGTCCGCAAATCGTCAAAGGGGTGTCTCCGCCTTGGAATGCCCGACTGCTCAACAAACCTGGAAGTCCGAAGATATGGTCTCCGTGTAAGTGGGTGATAAAAATTTTGTCGATTTTTCGAGGTTTGAGTGTTGTGTGAAGAATTTGCTGCTGGGTGGATTCCCCGCAGTCAAACAACCAGACACTGTTTCGTTCATCCAACAGCTTCAATGCGATGCTGGACACATTCCGGTGTTTGGCGGGGACCCCTGAACCTGTTCCCAAAAAAAGAAGTTTCATTGTATTCAATCCTTGTCTGCTTAAGTTTACCTGTATCGAAAAATTAATCTACAAACTCAAATTCAAAGTCAAAGTCTGCAAGACGAACGACATCCCCATCTTCAGCACCGCGGTCACGCAATGCTTGGTCCACACCCATTGTGCGGAGCTGACGAGCGAACCGCATCGCTGACTCATCGTGATCAAAGTTGGTCATCTTAAACAATTTTTCAATCGTTTCGCCTGTAAGCATCCAAGCGCCTTCTGAATCTTTTGTAATAACAAAGTCAGGTTTGCTGCTTTCGAATTTATACAATACAGAATCCTCTTGCGGCTCTTCTTCGTACAACGGGAATTCCGGTGTGGTTTCAACTAAATCAGCCGTTGCCGTCAATAAAGCGGTGAGGCCGTCTTTTGTCAATGCAGAAACTTCAAATATTTGCGGCTCTTCACCGTATGTTTCCTTGTATTCTTCGATGAACTGCTCCAAATTTTCTTTTGAATCAGGCATGTCCATTTTGTTTGCAACAATCAATTGCGGACGTTCCAGCAATTTCAAGTCATAAGCTTCCATCTCATTGTTGATGGTCAGGTAATCTTCGAAAGGATCTCTCCCTTCCATAGCACTCATATCAATGACATGCAGCAACACGCGTGTCCGTTCAATATGGCGCAAAAACTCAATTCCCAGCCCAACACCTTGGGAGGCCCCTTCAATCAGACCCGGCATGTCCGCCAATACAAAACTGCGGCCGTCTGCCGTCTCTACCATTCCCAAATTGGGAACGAGCGTGGTAAATGGGTAATCGCCAATTTTTGGTTTTGCTGCAGATACGACAGAAAGAAGGGTTGATTTTCCAACTGAAGGAAACCCGACCAAACCTACATCTGCCAATACTTTCAATTCCAACATGACATCCAGTTCTTCTCCAGGCTCGCCGTTTTCCGCAATTTCAGGGGCTGGGTTTCTTGGTGTCGCAAATCGAACGTTTCCTCGTCCGCCACGGCCTCCTTTGGCCACCACCAGTTCTTCTCCGTGTTCTGTGAGGTCGCCTAAAATTCTCCCGCTTTCAGCGTCTTTGACGGTCGTTCCAGGTGGAACCTTGACAAACAAATCCTGTGCACCTTTTCCATGCATTCCTTTCGGCATTCCGTTTTGACCTCTAGGGGCTTTGAAATGACGATTGTACCGGAAGTCCAACAACGTACGGAGCCCTTCGTCCACGACGAATATAACATTTCCTCCGCGTCCGCCGTCTCCACCAGCCGGTCCACCTTTATCTACATATTTTTCTCGACGGAATGCAACCATTCCGTTGCCTCCATCGCCAGCTTTCACACTGACAGTCGCTTGATCTAAAAACATCGACATGTCTTTCTCCTCTTTCTTTCTATAAATTCATTGTACTCAGTCTAGTCCAGTTCTGTTCTATTTTACACTAAAACCTGCTAAAATCCCACATAACTGCAAACTGTGTATGCGTCAAGTTTTCCTCGGTAACCTTTATTCTAAATGACCCTTAATATAAATGCGGTTATTTGTTTCTATTCATTTAACTAAATGAAAGGG
>NZ_AUCD01000106.1 GCF_000429585.1 Atopococcus tabaci DSM 17538 | reverse complement strand
TCAGCCAAAGGGGCTGGAAACTTAGCTTCCATTATTTCAGCTCGTAAAAACGGAACGCTTTTAGAAGCTTTGAGAGCGGAACTATCTGCATTTGAACAAACCATTGTCCCTGAATTTAAAGGGGCTGTTAGAGCTGTTTTGAAAAAGATTCATCGTCCTTCTATAGGGGTTAAAATAGGTGAAATAGCTAATTATAGTTCCACATCAAGTCCAATGGGACAACTGAAGAAAATGTTTGGGTAATGAAACACACAGAATGAGCCATTTTAATATTAAAATTGAAGAGTTACCATCTCTAGAGAAAAGTTTCCGCCAAAGTATTGACACATACTTGTGAATGCTTTTGTATGACTTTTGAACATTAATTTGATAGGATATATACAAGTCTTTCAAAAGACGGCTGGAGCCATTCAGTCTTGCAGCATACATATATGGTGAATTTATGGAGGAAACAACAAATTGATTGTCGGCATCGGATTAGATTTAACAGAAATCGGCCGTATTGAACAAGCATGCCTGAAAAGAGAAACTTTCCCTGAACGCGTCCTCACTCCATCCGAAATGGAGTTGTACGACCGGATGACCGGATTCCGCAAAGTTGAATTTTTGGCCGGCCGTTATGCGGCAAAAGAAGCATTCAGCAAAGCATTGGGAACTGGGATTGGAAAAGTGGGGTTTCACGATATTGAGGTGCTTCCTGATCCGAAAGGAAGACCCACTGTAACAAAATCTCCTTTTAAAGGACATGCATGGATTACGATTACGCATACGGCTGAAATAGCAGCAGCGCAAGTTGTATTAGAACGAGAAAGCGGTTACTTTAGATAGGTTTGCTTATACGAGTGCCACCAAAAAGTCATAATTCTGCTATTCAAAAGTGTCTCATTCCATGATACACTTGAAACGAGATGAGGTTTTGGCGTGGAAGTATTACTTTTTGGAGGCAGGCATAATGAGCAGTAACCAAAATAAGACATTACGAATCGAAGTGGAACCGGGGATCTATAAAGAAATAGAACAGTTCTGCATAGAAACTGGAACCAGTAAGAACGAACTAATGGCTGAATTGCTACAGTACTTTTTGAAAGACGGCAAACATATGCTGGATACCATGCGGAAAGGATATATAGAGATGGCCCGCATCAACTTGGAGATCTGTTCGGAGTTCGACGAAGTTGAAGCAGAGGTCGCTTCTCTCATCTAAACCCCAAGGTGCCCTCAGGGAGGAACTTACCTATGGTGAAACGGGGAGACGTTTATTATGCAGATTTGTCACCGGTCATCGGATCGGAACAAGGCGGACTCAGGCCAGTTTTGATTATACAAAACAATATCGGGAACCGTTACAGTCCGACCGTTATCGTGGCGGCGATCACGACGAAAATACAAAAGGGAAAAATGCCTACGCATGTTGATGTGTCTGCTTCTGAACATGGCTTGGAAAAAGACTCAGTCATTTTGCTCGAACAGATCAGGACCATTGACAAACAGCGCCTTAGAAACAAGGTCACTCATTTAGGATACGACGTCATGAAATCAGTGGATGGAGCCTTGGCCATCAGTGTCGGCCTGCCCGCTTCATACAAAAATTGAACATTACTTAAAAAACGCTTCAGTGAAGAATCACCTTCACTGAAGCATTTTTGTTGCCTTCAAGAGAGCTTGCTTTTGTTAATGCCCGCGTGCTATAGTGACATAGTTGATTAAAATCGTGGTTCGTAACCATCCCACGTAAAAAAACTAGGAGGAATCATAAAATGAAATTACGACAATGGGTGTTCAATGCAATCATTGCTGCGTTATATGTAGCGTTGACGGCAGTCAGTGCGCCGCTTTCTTTTGGCGGAGTGCAGTTTCGGATTGCAGAAATATTGAATCACACAGTGGTGTTTAACCGGAAGTATATTGTCGGTATCCTTGCCGGCGTTTTCTTATCCAATCTCTTTTTCTCGCCGATAGTCCTTTATGACATCGTGTTCGGTGTAGCGCATTCGTTGATTGCTTTGGTGGCAATGCGGGTAGTGACGAGAAAAACCGACAATCAATGGATACGCATGGGAGTCAACACACTCTCGTTCGCATTCTTTTCTTTCATCATCGCATGGGAACTATACTTGGCATTTGAATTTCCGTTCTGGTTCACGTACTTCACCGTCGCTTTAGGTGAAGTGGTTGTCATGTCCATCGGCATGCCGATCATGAAATACTTAAATGAGAAAATGGGATTCAACCGCTTGATGAACGCCTAATGACTTGAAAAAGAAAAACAAATCAAAAAAGCTGGTCCCGAAGCGGGGCCAGCTTTTTGTATAGAAAATAATCAGTTGCGCAAATCTTCGATGCCAAGGACACCAAAATCTTTGCGTTCCAATTGAGCGGTGATTTCATTCACGGTATCCCGGCTGACTCCCGGCTCAAGGGTGATAATGATACGGCGTAAGTTGTTTTCCCGCTCCACATCCAGGGTGATGCAGCTGACGATGGCGCAATAGCGGCTGATGATACGAGTGATATTCGCCAAATCACCGCGGCTTCCGCCGGATGCGACGGTAAGTACATAACTTCCTGTATCGATTTTCCAAGACTGTTCCAACATGGACAGCAATTGGCTGTGTGTCAAGATGCCATAAAAATGATTGTCTTGGTCCAAGACAGTGATGTAAGGCAAGTCTTTGATCATGAAGAAAATTTTGAAAAACGAGTCATCGATATGGATATATTTCGTGGCGTTCTTCAATAAATGGGTGACAGGAAGATCCAATGTTCCTCCGTTTGCTTTGTGACGGTAAATGTGCATTTTATAGATGTTTCCACGGAAAATTTTTCCCGTTTCATCTAGGACAGGCACACAGCGGAATCCGGTTTCTTCCAATGTGTTGATGGCGTCCTGCAAGGTGGCTGTTTCCGGAATGGTGACAACGTTCCGTCTCGGAATCGCCAAAGTTCTGATTAACATTATAAAATTCTCCTTTTGTTTTAATGTCAACATAATATATCTATTAGATGATATCACATTTCAGAAGTGAAGACAGGTATTTTACATAAATTTATTTAAAAAGTTTTCGTACGGATGAAAAAAGAACAAATGAAATCTTGTACTAAAAGAAGGTTCCAGAGTACAATAAGGTAAAATGATTTATCGAAGGACGGTAATAAGAAGATGAAACGTAATGAAATGATGGACCGCCCGGTCATCAATAATGATGTAAGAGAATACTTGCGCACCGCTCAAAAGCCTCTTCCAGGAAAACTAGGAGAAATCCAGCGGGAGGCTAACGAAAAAAGGGTGCCGGTTATTCCCCATGAAACGGTCGTGTTTTTAGACTGGCTGTTCCCGCACCTGCAACCCAAACGTGTATTGGAAGTCGGGACTGCAATTGGTTTTTCTGCCAGTTTGATGGCGCAACGCATGCCGGAAGAGGGTCATCTCACGACGATTGAACGAAATCCTGTAATGATTGAAAAGGCGAAAAAGACCTTCACGGAATTAGGATTGGAAGATAAAATCGCCTTGAAAGAAGGGCAAGCCCAAGATGTGTTACAGGAATTGGACGGGCCGTTTGATTTTATTTTTATGGACAGCGCCAAAGCAAAATACTACGATTTCTTCCCGTATTGCATGAAGCTTCTTAAAACAAACGGGGTACTCGCGGTAGACGACATCCTTCAAGGAGGAACCATTCTGCAGCCGGATGAGGAAATTCCTCGTCGCCGCAGAAAAATTCACCGCAAGTTGAACGAATTTTTGGATGTGGTGTTGACCCACCCGAGTCTCCAATCGTCGATTTTGCCATTAGGCGATGGATTGTTGTTGATTACAAAGAAAGAAGATGCGGACTTCTCCTTTATGGAACCAAAGATAGAAGAATAAGGAAACACTGCCTGTCGGATCACCCTTTGAAGGAGATGACCAACAGGCGGTTTTTGCTTTTATTGAACTTTTTTGAAAAATATTTAGAAAAAGGATTGACGAAACATTGAACAGCTAGTATAGTAATTTCTGTTGCCGAAAACATGAAATATGAACAAAAAGTTTCCGGTTGACAAAAAGTTAACACAATGTTAATATATAAAAGCTGCAAGGGACAAGCGATAAAGAAAATCGATTCTAACGAAAAGAAATTCTTTTGAAAAAGTTCTTGACAAGCGAAAAAGAAACATGTTATGATATAAAAGTTGTGTCAAGTAATTGACCTTTGAAAACTGAACAAAGCAAAACGACCAAATGTGCAGGGAGTCTTGACATAGTCAAGGCAACACCCGCAGATGATAAATCTGCAACAAATGCAACGAAATTGAGCTACAAACTTTTACGAGAGTTTGATCCTGGCTCAGGACGAACGCTGGCGGCATGCCTAATACATGCAAGTCGTACGCTGAAGCGCTCTGCTTGCAGAGCGCGGATGAGTGGCGAACGGGTGAGTAACACGTGGGCAACCTGCCTGTAAGATCGGGATAACTCCGGGAAACCGGGGCTAATACCGGATAACCCGTGCCTCCTCCTGGAGGCGCGTTGAAAGGCGGCTTCGGCTGTCGCTTACA
>NZ_AUCD01000105.1 GCF_000429585.1 Atopococcus tabaci DSM 17538 | reverse complement strand
CCTTCACTGACTTTCTCGTTGATGTAATCAACTTCACCTTGAGGAAGTTGAATAGGTTTACGTCCACATTTTTGTTTGTTTTCTTTGTATTCTAGATAAATATCGATCGCTGTTTTACCCGTTTTCAACTTCCTGATTACTCTGTAGACTGCTTCATGACCTCGCTTAAGCTTTTTAGCAATCTCGCGACCACTGAGATTAATGGCAAAGTATTCTTCTATGAATATGAGTTCTGTTTTGGTAAGATGGGTGTACGACATGTATGGTGCACTCTCCTTAGCTTTGGTAGGTTAATTTGAGTGTATCATAACATGTCTTTTTTCTGTCTCGCTTAATTATACAATCCACGCTATTTTAATTGTGTGTCATCCATCTACCCGGATTGTGCCTGAAACCACCTCATCATACCGTATGGCATAAAAGCCTTCTTCTTCGGACCATTCCGCGTACACGATGTCTTCTATCGAATCATATCCTAATTTTGCCAGCTCTTCCTTTACTTGTTCATCGTCCATGTTCCAATTTTCAAGCACCGCTTCTTCCAATCTTCCTTCATCCACTATCAACAAACTGAACGCTGTCTCAACATCTTTTTTCTGCATCACACTCAGCTGTCCGCCGGTTTCCAACACGGCATATTGAGCGTTACGAACAGAATAACATCCCCCCTGCCGCAGCAGTTCTCGGATCTGTTCCATTTCCAATTTATTTTTGTGGATTTCCTCTAAAACTAACTTTCCATCATAAATCAAAACAGCCGGTTCGCCTTTAAGCCACTTATTGATTCGATTACTTTTGTGAGCTGTCCACTCTACCAAATAAATCAATACAGCCCAGAGTGCAAACCCCAATAATAAATGTCCGATACTTACCTGGTCATCGTAAATCGATTCTTCTAAAATTCCGCCTAAAACAAGCGTATAGACAAAATCAAATGGGGTCAGTGCGGAAAGACTCTTTTTTCCTAAAAATCGGACTACCACCAATAAACTTAATAATCCAATCATCAGTTTAGATATAACCGACCATACTAACAATTCCAGCCCTTCTTTCATGCAACATATTTTTAATTTTTCTTTTGATTCATCGTCTTCACTTTAACCTCTTTGGCTCATTTATGTCCATCTTTACGCTTCTTCTGCTTCATTCTTTTGTCACATTTACTTTGCGTCCATGTTTCACTTTCTTTAAAAAATTTCATTTTTTGAGGCTTTTTGATATAATAAGCCGAGCTATTATAGCATCATCAACAGACTACTTTATGAGGTGACTACATTTGAAAGGATCTGACGACAAAAAGTCTTTTTCTTTATGGAAAAAAATTAAAGAAACAGAGACATTTAAGCAACTTGAAGAAGACGTGAAGTCAATGTCGGATGGGTTGAAGGATATAAAAAAGCGTCCTTCTTCCGCCAATGAGTCTTCTCAAACAGAGGGCTCCCAGCAGACGGATGATTCTGTAGCGGTGGACAACCGGCAATCAGAAACAGTCGTTAGCACCGAGCAAGATTCGAATCAGGCAGGTGTCACTCGGAAAAACCGTAAAGATCAAACTGCCAAGAAGGAAAAACTGATTTCTTTTGGAAAGAAGGCCTTCCATTATTTTGACATCAGTTATGGGGTCATTAAGTCTCTTGCCATTTTCTTTATTGTGTTGGCTGTTTTAGGACTGGCATTCGTAGGAGGAACCGGCGTTGGCTATTTCGTTTCTCTGGTTTATGGGAGAGAAATCCCTCCTCACGAAGAAATGGAGTCAGAAGTGACTTCTGTCAGCTCCAAATCCACCATTTTTTACGGAACCGGCGAAGTGCTCAGTGACGTGCGTTCTGATTTGAAGCGTACTCCTATTCCAATTGACGAAATGTCCCCTCATGTGTTGGAGGCTGTCGTTGCGACGGAAGACGAATATTTCATGGAGCATAAGGGGATCGTTCCAAAAGCCATCGCCCGTGCATTGATTCAAGAGTTTGCCGGCTCCCCTGTTACATCAGGCGGTTCCACGCTGACACAGCAGTTGATCAAGCAACAGTTGTTGACAAACGAAACATCTTTCGAACGAAAAGCCAATGAAATCATGTTGGCGATGCGTTTGGAAGACACGATGGAAAAAGAGGAAATTCTCGAAGCATATATGAATGTCTCGCCTTTCGGACGGAATAACCGAGGCGAAAACATTGCAGGAGTTCAAGAAGCCGCCCGTGGAATTTTTGGCGTCAACGCTTCAGAATTGACAGTGCCGCAAGCTGCCTTCCTGGCCGGTTTGCCGCAAAGCCCCATCTCCTACAGCCCATACACTCAATATGGCGAAATTAAGGAAGAGTTGTCTGCCGGGATTGAGCGGCAGAAAAACGTGCTCTTCTTCATGTACCGCGGAGGTTATTTGACCGAGGAAGAATATGAAGAAGCAAAAAATTACGACATCACTCAAGATTTCATCAACCGAGAAAACGTAGAAGAAAACAAACAAGCTTTCCTTTACGATTCAGTGGAATTGGAAGCACGTGAAATTTTGATGGAATTGGCCGCTGAAGAAGCCGGTTTAACCATGGCAGAGATTCGAGAAAACGACGAATTGTACAACCAATACTACGAAGACGCAGACCAAGAACTCCGCATGAACGGCTACAATATCTATACAACCGTTCATAAAAACATTCATGATGCCTTCCAACGTGTCGCAGCTGAACACGGCGATAAACTAGGGTCGCCTCGAGATGTTTACTGGACCGATGAAGAAACCGGCGAAGATTATCATATGGTGGAACATGTGGAGAACGGCAGTGTGCTCCTCGACAATGCATCCGGACGAGTTATTGCCTTCGTCGGCGGTGTCAATTACGACGAGAACCAAGTCAACCATGCGTTTTATATCAAACGTCAGCCCGCTTCCACATTGAAGCCGTTGATTGTGTTTGGTCCGGCTTTGGAACTCGGCGTCATCACTCCGGCCAGTATGATCAAAGATTCGGAAGTTGAAGTGCCTAGCGGAAGCGGAAAACCGCATAAACCAAGAAACGTCGGAGCCACAACGAACCGGTGGATGACGGCCCGTGAATCTCTGGCTGTTTCGCAAAATATTCCAGCAACGAAAATCTTTATGGAAATGTATAAAAAACATGACCTGAAGCCATTCCTGCGCAATGCCGGCCTAGGCCCTGACTCTTTCCCAGATAATGTTTTCAACTATGCTTCACTAGCTATCGGTGGTGCCGGACAAGCTTCTGTATTGGAAATGGCCGGTGCCTTCTCCAGTATCGCCAACAGCGGAACCCACGTTGAGCCCTTCTTAATTGAACGGATTGAAACAAAAGGCGGCGACGTGATTTTTGAACATGAACAAGCTTCTGCCGAAGTTTTCTCTCCTGAAACGGCCTTCCTGTTGCAGGACATGCTGCGCGATACCAATGACACAGGTACTGCCCGCGGAACCGAAGAGCGTTTGAACTTTGAAGCAGACATTATTTCCAAGACGGGTACCTCCAATGACAACCGGGATGTTTGGTACTTGGCCAGCACACCGGAAGTCACATTGGCTTCTTGGATGGGCTACGACAACAAAATTAAGTTCAATGATTTGCGCACTGAAAATGGACAATACCCTGCTCTGCGCAACCGGATTTTTTGGGCACATTTGATGAACGCGTTGCATGAAACAAATCCAACCATTATCGGTGCGAATGCAACGTTCCAAAAACCAGATACCGTAGTGGAAGAAGAAGTCTTGGCCGCTACCGGAATGAAACCTGGAAAAGTCGAACTCCCAGATGGTTCTACAACCAACATATCCGGTGAAACACGTAAAGAATTCTTCAATAAAAAATTCGTCCCTGGGACCACCACTTATGACTTTGGTATCTATGCTAAAGACAGCGAATTGGAAGACTTCTGGAAAGGTTTCGACAGATCAGACTCTGATCAAGATTCCAATAATGAAGACGAAGGTTCTGATAACTCCGAAAACAATGAATCGAACGAGGAAGAAACAAACGGCAACAACGAGTCAAATAATGAAGAAGCTCCAGAAGAAGAACGTGAATAGTGTGCTAGAACACGAAAAAGGAACTGCTCTCGTGAGCAGTTCCTTTTTTATTTCCATACCCGTATTTCTTCAATAAAAAAAACCCCTATTCTATCTACACAGATGAACTGCACCCCAATTGTTAGACACAACTAACAATTGGAGGTGCAGTTTTTTATGGCTAAGTTTACAGCTGAAGAAAAATTACAAGCCGTTCTAAGGTATTTGAATGGCAATGAAAGCTTCAAAACAATCGCTCAATCAATCGGGGCTGATGATAAAATTATTCGAGTTTGGAAGAAACAATATGAACATAACGGTGTAGAAGCGTTTATAAAACGATATACAAACTACACCCCACAGTTTAAACTAGATGTACTAAACTTCATGATTGAAAACGGTACGTCCTTCAATGAAACAGCGGCTATTTTTGGTATAGCAGCTCCATCCACGATTCTACAGTGGCGAAAACAGTTTGAAACAAAAGGATTCGATGCCCTTCAATCAAAGAAAAAGGGGCGTCCATCTA
>NZ_AUCD01000104.1 GCF_000429585.1 Atopococcus tabaci DSM 17538 | reverse complement strand
CTTGAGGAAGTTGAATAGGTTTACGTCCACATTTTTGTTTGTTTTCTTTGTATTCTAGATAAATATCGATCGCTGTTTTACCCGTTTTCAACTTCCTGATTACTCTGTAGACTGCTTCATGACCTCGCTTAAGCTTTTTAGCAATCTCGCGACCACTGAGATTAATGGCAAAGTATTCTTCTATGAATATGAGTTCTGTTTTGGTAAGATGGGTGTACGACATGTATGGTGCACTCTCCTTAGCTTTGGTAGGTTAATTTGAGTGTATCATAACATGTCTTTTTTCTGTCTCGCTTAATTATACAATCCACGAATCAAGAAGCACTTTTATGCCTCCATGGCTGGTTTCATCACCGTCACAACCGCTTTTGAAGGACTCATGTATATTGCCGTCTTAACTGCCGGCGGGTACTTTATCCTGAACGGCACAATGGAAGCGTCCGATATGATTGTGTTCATCATGTACATCAATATGCTGATCACGAGTGTGAAACGCATCATTCAGTTTACCGAGCAGTTCCAAAAGGGTTTGACCGGTATCCAACGGTTCCATGAAGTGATGACGGCTGTTCCGGATGTCGATGACACGGATAATACGTTGGTTTTAGAGAATGTGAAAGGAAACATTGTGTTCGACGACGTGTCGTTCAGTTATGGGAAAGACGATGAAAAAGTATTGGACCGCTTGAACTTTGAAATCAAAGAAGGCGAACAGGCGGCTTTTGTCGGGCCGAGCGGGGCGGGCAAATCGACCATCATCAGCTTGATTCCCAGATTTTTCGATGTCGATTCCGGCGAAATCCGGATAGACGGACACGATATCCGGCATCTTAAAATTCATTCTTTAAGAGACAACATCGGCATTGTCCAGCAAGACGTGTATTTGTTTGCTGGAAACGTCAAAGAAAATATCCGTTACGGCAAACTGGATGCAACGGACGAAGAGATTTACGAAGCAGCCAGGCTGGCCGGTGCGGCTGAATTTATCGAAGCTTTGCCCAATGGTTTCGACACGGATATCGGCGAACGCGGAGCACGGCTTTCGGGCGGCCAAAAGCAGCGCATCTCCATTGCCCGGGTGTTTTTGAAAAACCCGCCAATCTTGATTTTGGATGAAGCGACCAGTGCCCTGGACAATCAAAGTGAGATGGTCGTCCAGGAATCGCTGAAAGAACTCGCCAAAGGACGCACGACAATCACGATCGCCCACCGATTAACCACTGTCGAAGATAGCGACACTATTTATGTACTGACCGATGAAGGCATCATTGAGAGCGGCTCTCATGAAGAATTGATAGCTCAAGAAGGCTATTACTACAACCTTTACACCAGACAGTGAAACTT
Organism: Atopococcus tabaci DSM 17538; assembly: GCF_000429585.1. Classification (GTDB taxonomy): domain Bacteria; phylum Bacillota; class Bacilli; order Lactobacillales; family Carnobacteriaceae_A; genus Atopococcus; species Atopococcus tabaci. The sequence continues at coordinate 3,577 of NZ_AUCD01000104.1, read as the reverse complement.
CCGATCACAAAAAAACTGCTGAATCTCCCTTTATAAGAGGAGTTCAGCAGTTTTTCTATATTTAGGAACAAATATGAGCAAGGACAGTTCTAACTGCAACAACATTCGCTGCCCCATTTTAGTTGCTTATTTTTCATGTTTCCTTTTGTCGCTTTGATGTTTAGCAATGAGGAAAACTGCAAAAATAACTAATGACTTCGTTAGCGCTAATGCAGCTGTCTCTAAATTAAGCGGTCTATCTATTAAATCCGTAATTAAAGTAACTACAAAAATGAACATTAAATAGGATGCAAAGACAAATTTTCTTCTCAACAAAACACTTCCCTTTAGGTGATTCCTTATCTTTTTATTTTTTTAAATGCATAAATTACAACTACTAATACCATCATAAACAATGAGCAGAACATTAACCATCTTCCTAGAGGATAGTTTATAGCTCCTATAGATAATAATTCAGCTATTTCTTCTTCGGACATTTCATTGACCCCGCTGACAGGAACCAAGTTCAACGTTAATACAACTCCTATAAGGAACACGAGTAAACTGAAGCAAAATGTATACTTTAAATTTAATTTATTCATCACTCTACCCAAAGCTTTTTTCAAAGTCTTACTCCTTCCGTCATTTAACTAAATGCCTCTCTTTCAATTATTCCATCAAGACATATTACACATTTCATAATAATTGCTGAAACCTTACTTTCAGAATACGTTTTCCTTTCATATTTCTCAAGAGCCCTTTACTGTTCATTGTCATGGTATTTAAGTTAATCCGTTGGTTCCTGAGTTTTTTCAGGCATAACTTCTATATAATCCGCTTTTTTTACCTCTATGCTACTCAGTGTTAAAATGAATTTAGCACTTTTATCGAGGAGGATGTCTCGTGGAAGATAAAATGATTTTGCGCGGGATGCGTGAAAACAACTTAAAAAACATTGATTTAACCCTCCCCAAGGAAGAACTCATTGTCTTTACCGGACTTTCGGGTTCGGGGAAAAGTTCGGTGGTCTTCGATACCATCGCGGCGGAAAGCCAGCGGCAGATGGAACAAAATTATTCGCAGTATCTGCGCCGCCATATGGATTTGCATGAACGACCGAAAGCCGATTTGATGAAAAATCTGACTTCCGTGATTGTCATCAAGCAGCAACAAGTCCAGGGTAACCAACGTTCCGATGTCGGAAGCTACATGGATTTAGGTCCGCTGATCCGGCTGCTTTATTCTCGCATCGGCCAGCCGAATATCGGCGAAGCCATCGATTTTTCGAGTCAGAGTTCGTTCGGCCAATGTCCCACCTGTGCCGGAAACAAAGAAGTCATCACACCTGATTTGAACAAACTGGTCGACTTTGATAAATCGCTCCGCGACTATGCCGTCCAGTTCAAACCGCTGTCCCCTGCTGGGTGGCAGGGACGCTGGATGATCACAGGCGGAATTTTTGACCCCGATACACCTTTGAAAGACTGGCCGCAAGACAAACTGGACCTCTTTCTTTACGGCCATCCCGAAGGCAAAGAAGTCATCATGCCGTTCCATACAAAAAATGGACCCCACCGTTCGAAGTGGGACGGACTGCTCCCTCGTTTCAAGCGGCTCTACATCGACCGTGACATTTCCAATTTGAGGGAAGTGGACGAAGAAGATGTCAAAGCCGTCAGTACGACTGCACCATGTCCGACTTGCGAAGGAACGGGGCTGAATCCGAAAGTATTGGAGTCAAAAATCAATGGCCTGAACATTGTGGACATGTACCGGATGGAAATGACCGAGTTGGTTGAGGAATTGAAAAAAATCGATGACCCTTTAGGCGAGTCCTTGACCCAGCAAGCCATCCCCATCGTTCAGCAAATGATTGATATGGGGCTTGGGTATTTGAACTTAAGCCGCCCGGTCGGCACACTTTCAGGCGGTGAAGCGCAGCGTTTGAAAATCGCGAGCCACTTGGGTTCCAACTTGAATAATTTCACCTATATTCTCGATGAACCGAGCGCTGGTCTGCACCCGGAAGAAGTCGCGCAGTTGATTGATATCCTCAAGCAACTCAAAGCGCAGTATAATTCGGTTCTCGTGGTTGAACATAACTTAGCAATCATGCAGGAAGCCGATATGATTGTCGAGATGGGTCCGGACGCGGGAACGGGAGGCGGTGAGGTCATCTATCAAGGTCCGCTTGACGCGATTGCGGATACCCCGACGGCCAATGCATTGCATGAACCGCTGACCTTAAAACCAGAGGTACGCGATTGGTTAAACATCTATCCAATCCGCCAGGCATCGAGAAACAATTTGAAAAACGTGTCGATTGATGTGCCAAAAAACGTTTTGATCACAGTCGCTGGCGTGTCCGGTTCAGGAAAAAGTTCGTTGATGGTCGATGAATTTACCGACCGCTATCCTGAAGCCATCGTCGTGAACCAAAAAGGGATCGGCATCTCGACCCGCTCCACCCTGGCCACCTATATGGGCATCATGGACACCATCCGAACCACCTTTGCCAAAGCAACGGGACAACCGGCCGGTTTGTTCAGCTTCAACTCCCTCGGCGCCTGCCCGGTCTGTGAAGGCAAAGGCTATCTGCAGCCGGAAGTCGCTTTTGCCGACCCTGTGACGATGGTTTGCGAGCATTGCGGCGGCACCCGCTACTCGCCAGAAGCGTTGTCCTATACCTATCAAGGGAAAAACATCGTCGAAATTCTCGAGTTGACGGTAGAAGACAGCATGGCTTATTTCTCAAACGAGCGGATTTTAAGACGTGTCCAAGCCCTCAATGATGTGGGATTGGGCTATTTGACACTCGGACAATCTACCAGTTCTCTTTCCGGTGGTGAGCTCCAACGGCTGAAACTGGCAAGCGAGCTGCAGCACCAAGGCGAGATTTATCTTTTGGATGAACCGTCACGCGGTCTGCATCCTCAGGACAACCGCCACTTGTTGAACTTGTTCAACCGTCTCGTCGACCAAGGCAACACCGTCGTCATGATCGAACACAATCTCGAATTCTTGGCCAACAGCGACTGGGTCATTGAACTCGGTCCGGAAGGCGGGAAAAACGGCGGACAAGTTGTCTTTGAAGGCACGCCGCACGACATGCAGGGAGCCGACACCGTGACCGCCAAATGGCTGCAAAAAGCCATTGAAGGGAATCATGTGATTGAATAGTGTATATATTGAAAGAGGTTGAGACAAAAAGTCTCAACCTCTTTTCCTTTACTGTATTCGAAAAATATTTTTGTTTACAAAAGTCTTGCTATGGCCAAATAATTTTGAAGTCACGATGCGATTTTGAGGTAGTCTAAATACTGGACACAGCTTTACAACCACTTTTTTAGTACAATGAGCTCAACAACTAAAAGGATGTGTGCGGGATGGGGAAACGATACGATGTGGAGTACAAAGAATACGTGTGCCGGTTGGTGGTGGAAGAAAAACGAAAAATGAGCGTGGTCTCCCGTGAACTGGAAATTCCCTACGACACCCTGGTTCGCTGGGTACGAATCTATAAAAAAACCGATCAATAGCGTAAAATCCACCGTAAGAACGAACCGCCTGTGAAAGAAAAGCCCAGCTACCGCACCCC
>NZ_AUCD01000103.1 GCF_000429585.1 Atopococcus tabaci DSM 17538 | reverse complement strand
TAATCAACTTCACCTTGAGGAAGTTGAATAGGTTTACGTCCACATTTTTGTTTGTTTTCTTTGTATTCTAGATAAATATCGATCGCTGTTTTACCCGTTTTCAACTTCCTGATTACTCTGTAGACTGCTTCATGACCTCGCTTAAGCTTTTTAGCAATCTCGCGACCACTGAGATTAATGGCAAAGTATTCTTCTATGAATATGAGTTCTGTTTTGGTAAGATGGGTGTACGACATGTATGGTGCACTCTCCTTAGCTTTGGTAGGTTAATTTGAGTGTATCATAACATGTCTTTTTTCTGTCTCGCTTAATTATACAATCCACGATATATAAATACTTTAACTGCCATAAGCATACCCTTTTTCCAGTTCGTCTTTACTTGTAGTTATTTCTATTGTGATATGATCCTTTACACCCGATGTATGGGCAAGCTCTGCAATTTCTTCTTTGATTTCCCTAGTCTTGTTTATATCGGAAGAGTCTATAAGAACCGTAACGATAAGGGCATTTTCTTCTCCGTCCAGTGACCAAATGTGAAAATGAGAGAGGTCCTTTACAGCAGGAATATTGTTAATGGAGTTCGCCAGGTTCTCTACGTTTACATTTTCCGGCGAACCGTTCAATAAAATTTTCATTGTACTGAAAAATTCAGGTACAGTTTTATAGAGGATATAGAGTGCTATCAAAATCGATAAGATTGGATCCAATCGATAAGTCTCGGTAAAGTTCATTAGAATACTCACAATCAAGACTCCAATCCACCCTAATACGTCTTCCAGCATATGGAGGTTCAACATACCCTCATTTTTGGATGTGCCTTTGCTTAAAATCCAAGCAGCATATCCATTCAATCCAATAGCTACGAGTGAAAGCCAGAACATGCCACTATAATTTACGGGTTGTGGGTCAAGCAAACGTGGCACACTACGATAGATCATAAAGAACGAGCCACTAATTAGCACAACGCCAGTTATCAGCGCGCCCAGTAAAGAAAATCGGTTATAGCCAAAGGTGAACCGTTCATCTTGTTTTTTCTCTGAATAACCTTGAAAAAACCAAGCGAATCCAATTGAAATAGAGTCCCCTAAATCATGAACGGCGTCAGACATAATGGACACACTATTGAAAAGAAACCCAAAGAAAAATTCACTTATGGAGAAAATAAAGTTGGTGAAAAAAGCAATTTTAATATTCTTATTCGGTTGATTTTGGTGCGAGTGATTTTCTTGTTTCTCTGACTTTGAAATTTTAAAAACCTCCATTTAGTTTTATACCTTATTAGCTTTTATTGTTCTTGTTCATTGATATGAGTTAAGACTTGTTCGAGAATACTGAAAACATGAAGATCATCAAGACTGTAAACCATGCTTTTCCCTTCTCTTCTTGCCTTCACTAAACGTGAATCTTTCAATATTTTTAGTTGGTGTGAAATCGCGGACTGTTCCATATCCAATGCAAGCACAATGTTTCCAACACTGAGTTCTTTTTTCTGTAAGAGAAAGAGAATCGACAAGCGTGTAGGGTCACTAATCACTTTGAATAATTTGCTCATTGATTGAATCTTCTCTTTATTGATTGGCGAAGATGTTGATGTATCCATATGCTCTTATTCCTCTCATATGATTTTCCGTTCATATATATAATACCACATGGGTAAAACGATGCAAGTTTTTAGTTTATAGACTAAATTAAGACTTTTGTATTCATAATAGTAGTCCATTTGAACAAGAAGCATCTTGTCTTGACAAAGCTCATACAGTGAGTTATTATGATTTCGTAAACATATGAATGAAACTTCATATGCAAATAATAATCATTCCGATTTACAAATAAAAGGAGATGGATACTGGATAAGCCCAAACCATATAAATCCTTGCTTTACTTAAGCAAGCATACGAAATCAGAATTTGCAAGGCACAAAAAAGTCAACAAAAATCAAAGAAATTTAATAGAAAGGTGATAGAAATGGAAACTACCAAAGAGCAACATTCACAGGAAAAAGAGAAACATAACCACGACCATGATCACAATCACGGGAAGATGCCTATTATTCTATACTTTATTGGTTTGGCATTGGCAATTGTTGCATTGTTCTTAAGTGGAGAATATCAATTAATTAAAAACATCATGTTCTCACTCGCCACAATTAGTGCGGGGTATCATGTCATTATTCTTGAAGGCCTTGGGGAAACAATTGAGAATACAAAAGCAAATAATAAGTTTACGCCTAATTCTCATATTTTAATGGGATTAGCGGCTATAGGAGCTTCAGCGATAGGGAATTTTTGGGAAGGAACGTTGTTGATTCTCATTTTTTCAGGCGCACATTTCCTGGAAGATTACGCTGAAGGAAGAAGTAAACGAGAAATCACGAAATTACTCGAAATGAATCCAACGACTGCTCGGTTAATTTTGCCTGATGGGAATACAAAGATTGTTGATGTCAGTGAATTAAAAGTGGGAGATCAACTTCAAGTATTGAATGGCGATCAAGTCCCCATTGATGGCGTCATTTTGTCAGGCTCTACGTCCATTGATGAGTCGTCTATTAATGGAGAAAGTATCCCAAAAGAGAAGTCCAAAGGAGACTACGTTTTCGGAAGTACAATCAATGGAACAGGTACTTTCACAATGGAAGTCACTAAAGAAAATAAAGATACAGTATTTTCAAAAATTTTACAGTTAGTAAACCAGAACCAAGACAACCAAACAAAAGCTGCGAGTATAATCCAAAAATTTGAACCGAAATACGTTACAGTTGTTTTAATTGCCATTCCGTTATTCATGTTATTGGCTCCTTTTCTCCTAGACTGGACATGGTCACAAAGTATCTATAGAGGATTGGTCCTTTTAGTGGCAGCTTCACCCTGTGCTTTAGCAGCAGCTACTGTATCGGTAACTTTATCGACGACTTCTAACTTGGCCAAAAAAGGCGTCCTTTCAAAAGGTAGTTCTTACCTGTCTCAATTAGCCGATACTCAAGCCATTGCATTTGATAAGACCGGAACTTTGACCAAAGGAAAACCTGAAGTAACCAATTATTATTTTGCTGATTCCGTGAACGAAGAAAATATGATTGATATCGTGGTAGCTCTTGAAAAAGAATCCAATCACCCCTTAGCAGATGCCATTCTAAGAAAGTTTGAACAAAAAAATCAACTGACTATTGAAGTAGAAAATCAGATTGGTAAAGGGTTGACAGGAGATTACAACGGCAAAAATTATCGGATCGGAAAACCAACTTCATTTGACGAGGTTGCAAATGAATATATTCGTTTAAATAATGAGTGGGCATCAGAAGGTAAGACAGTCGTATATGTAGCAGAAGATGAGAATGTCATTGGACTTATAGCTCTCATGGACGTTCCAAGTGAACATGCAAAAGAAACTATTAAATACTTTAAAGAACAAGGCATACACACCACTCTAATCACTGGCGACTCAGAAATGACAGGAAAAGCAGTTGCTGAACAATTAGGAATAGATGAAGTAATCGCGAATGTCATGCCAGAAGATAAATCTCGAATTATAGACGAGCAAAAAGAGAAATACGGCGTAACAGCAATGGTAGGTGATGGTGTAAATGATGCCCCAGCCCTTGTGAATGCAGATGTAGGGATTGCCATGGGAGACGGAACAGATGTAGCAGTAGAAGTGTCTGATTTAGTTCTAATGCAGAATGACTTATCTAAATTGGTTAAAGCTCATGGAATTTCTTCTAAAATGAATCGTGTCATTTGGCAAAACATTCTTTTTTCAATGGCAGTCGTAGCCTTTTTAGTAGTAGTGAGTTTATTAGGTCTAACAGATATAGCGATCAGTGTCATTATTCATGAAGGAAGTACTTTGGTCGTTATTCTGAATGGACTTCGTTTATTAAAATCTAATTAATTCTATCAAAACCCATAAAGCTAGGGTATAGTAATAACTGTCTGAAGTTAATATGCCTTTAACGTTCTAAAAACGTTAGAGGCATATTTTTTATAAATTACTTTGTCTCAAAAACAATCGTTTATGATACAAAAATTACCGACCACTTTTATTATTTAAAAGTGGTCTTTTTTTATATCAAAAGTCGTCTCTTTATCTATATCTCACTAATCACCGTTTGTGATATAATAAAGTGAAAAAATAAGAAGGGAATGTTTCTTATGAGTGGTTATGTGTATGGCTACGCTCGTGTCAGTACCCAGCACCAAGAACTGAACAGGCAGCTGGATTTACTCGAACAACAAAACTGCAATGAAATCTTGACGGAAAAAATGACGGGAACAAAAGCCAGTCGTCCACAGTTGGACCGCTTAAAGGATAAATTGCGACCAGGAGACACGGTCGTTGTAGAAAGTTTTTCCAGGTTAGGACGGAGCACCAAAGATCTGATTGAATTGGTTAACTATTTTGAAGAACACGACGTTAAACTGGTCAGTTTAAAGGAGAACTTCGATACCACTACGCCGCAAGGACGACTTATGATGACCGTCTTCCAAGCATTCAGTCAATTTGAACGCGACTTAATCGTGGAACGGACGAAAGAAGGATTGAAAAGTGCCCGTGCGAGAGGTCGCAAAGGTGGACGTCCACCTGTGAACCAACGGGATATCGAACGAGCTCTGAAGCTCTATCATAGTCAACAATACAGTGTGAGAGAGATTACTGATATGACTGGAATTAGCCGAGCGTCATTATATCGATACTTAAGCAAAGAAAAATAGACAAAATAGGGAATAATATTCTGATAAGTATATCAAAATCATCTTGTTTTAATTACCTTTTGTGGGAGCGTCAATAATTTTGTGTAAATGAAATTCCCTGCTGCAGAAATTTTTCTAATTATTCGCCAGTTTCTCGAACAGCCCGAGCAGTTCTCCTTCCGCCTGCTGGAACCCGCGATGGCTGCGGTCCAGGAACTTCTGGTTGTAGTTTTCGAAGAGGGAGACCAGGAAGCGGTCCATGGACTCCTCGTTCTGGAACTGTTCCTTGCGCCTGCTGTACTTCTTGACCTGCTTATTGAAGGACTCAATCAGGTTGGTGGAGTAGAGGCTCCGCCGGATTGCGGCCGGGAAGTCGTAGAAGGTGAGCAGGTGGTCATTCTCC
>NZ_AUCD01000102.1 GCF_000429585.1 Atopococcus tabaci DSM 17538 | reverse complement strand
ATGGAAAGCAAGTTTTCACAGTAGCAAAAAATTTTCCATCGAGTCAATTATGTTCAAATTGTGGCTATCAAAATAAAGACGTTAAAAATCTCGGATTGCGTGAGTGGGAGTGTCCTAATTGTCATACCCATCATGACCGAGATATTAACGCAAGTTTGAATCTTAAAAATGAAGCCATAAGGCTTCTAACCGTAGGAACTACGGGGATAGCCTAATCAATAACTAGCCGATAGGCTGGTGTTCTTAGGAATCCACTATGGCTTTAGCCTAGTGGTAGTTCAACCATACGGGAACTATCGGGTCAGGGCTGGGTTTCTTCAATAAAACGTAGGATGGCTTCTGCCGTCAGGGCTTGCTGTTTGTCGGCAGAAATTTCCGCAGGGCCGTCGCCTTCTTGAAAGCCGTAGCTGCCGAATTGAGCGTGGTTCCCGCCTTCCAACACCACCATTTCGACTTGGGGAAGCAGCTGCATCCCTTCCGCAAACGCTTCGCCGTCGAGCACCGCATCTCGGTCGCCGTAAATGGATAAGGCAGGAAGAGCAGTTTCTGTTAGATCAGCAGAAGGATAAGAAGCCAGAAAAATCAAGCCGGCCAGTTTGTCAGCCTGTTCTTCCGCAAACAAGGCGGATGTGACCCCGCCCAATGAATGCCCGCCGGTATACCAGAAGTCGATCGGTTCTTCCGCTTCCATCACATCTGCAACGGCGTCGATGTCGAAAAAGGCCAAATTGAAGGGCGCTTTCACTGCATAAGAAGAAATTCCAAGTTCCGCCAACCGATGCAAAAGAGGGGCATAGGCCGCTTCTTCCACTTTCCCTCCTTGGTAAAAAATGAATCCGGCTTTTGAAGAGGAGTGGGCAGGGATAAAGGCATAGTAGGATTCTGTTTCTTTCACAGTGACCGTGGAGCTGGAGTGCAATGCATCCGTGGCTTCCGGTGCCGGTTCGTAGGCATTCCCCGCATAAAAGAAAAAGGTCAAGAGAGAGCCCGCAATCAATGGGCCGATCAGGGACATAGTTTTTCGAAAGTTGTTTTTCATACGCACCTCAGTTTTTCATTGTTACCCATAGTATAAAGAGGTCTTTTTAAAAAGAAAAGCTCTTCCAAAGGCATAGACCAGTGGAAGAGCTTAAAGTGTTATTCAAATTCAATGGTTCCAGGTGGTTTGTCCGTGATGTCATAAAGCACGCGGACGGCCTCCGGAATTTCGTTGCAGATTCTGTCGGAAATTTTTCTCAACAGTTCATGCGGCATTTCGTACCAAGAAGCGGACATGGCGTCGCTTGTGTCCACCGCACGCAGCAAGATGGGGTAGGAATATTTGCGTTCGTCGTTGACCACTCCGACTGTCTTAAAGTCAGGGATGGCTGCGAAGTACTGCCAAATTTCCGTGTTCAAGCCTGCTTTTTTGACTTCGTCTCTCAAGATGAAGTCAGCTTCTTTCAAGATGTCCAATCGTTCCTGCGTCACTTCGCCGAGGCAGCGGACGCCAAGGCCCGGACCAGGGAACGGCTGACGGCCGACGATTTCTTCCGGCAGGCCGAGTTCACGGCCCACTTGACGGACTTCGTCTTTGTACAGAGTTTTCAATGGTTCCACCAATTCGAAGTTCACGTCTTCAGGAAGCCCGCCGACGTTGTGGTGGCTCTTGACCAATTTGTTTCCGTCCGTACCGCTTTCTGCGATATCCGGATAGATGGTTCCTTGCACAAGGAAATCGTGGTCTTGAAGTTTGGATTGCTCTTCTTCAAACACGCGGATAAACTCTTCGCCGATGATTTTGCGTTTTTGTTCCGGATCCGCCACGCCTTTCAGCTTGCTCAAGAACCGGTCCTGGGCTTCCACAACAATCAAGTTGATATGGAAAGAATCCCGGAAAACACGTTCCACCGATTCACGTTCGCCTTTTCTGAGCAGGCCGTGATCCACGAAAACGCATGTCAGGTTGTCTCCGATGGCTTCGTGCACCAAAACCGCACAGACTGCGGAATCAACGCCGCCGGAAAGGGCACAAATGGCTTTTTTATCGCCGATTTGTTCTTTGATTTCTTTGAGAGAATTATCAATGAATGTTTTCATATTTTCTCCTATCTCTGAATGAAAGTGGGTGAATCATGACTTAATGTTCGTATATCACAGTTATACCACGAGAAATGGATTCAATCAAGACGGGTGGGGAAATTGTTTTGTTACAGTTCAATGACGCATAACGAAAAAAGACAGCCCCAAGAGAGGCTGTCGTACGTCCATGTTATTTTCGTACATCTTCAATTGCATTTAACTTGTCCATATCTTCCGGGGAAATGGTGAAATCGACTTGTTTGTTTTCGATGATCCGGGATTCATGGGTCGATTTCGGCAGCGGCAAGGTGTTGCGTTCCAGACAGTACCGGATAGCCAGTTGCGCGACAGTGACACCGTATTTTTCTGCCAGCTTTTTGACTTCCGGATGGTCAAGCAACTCGCCGGTCGCCAGAGGAGAATAAGCTTCTACGACAATGTTATGTTTCTCACAAAAATCCAGCAGACTTTCTTGGTCCCGTCCGATATAAAACGGTATTTGGTTGACCATCGGCACGATGTTGCAGTTGTCCAGCAGTGCCTGTATGTCCGATTCGGAAAAGTTGGACACCCCGATGGAACGTATTTTTCCTTCATTGTACAACTTTTCCATGGCTTTCCAGGCTTGGATATTGCCTTCTGTGTAATCCGCGCCTTTTTCATCCCACGGCCACGGCGCATGGATCAGCCAGAGGTCGATGTAATCTACATCCAGGTCCGTCCGGGATTTCTCAAAAGCTTCGAACACGGCATCATAATCTTTGATGGACGCCCGCAGTTTGCTTGTCAGAAAAATGTCTTCCCGCGGCAGGTCAAACTCACGAATCGCCCGGCCGACTTCTTTTTCATTGCGGTACGACATGGCGGTGTCGATATGACGGTAGCCGTTCTTCAAAGCAGCCGTCACCGCATCGTACGCTTCATCATTGGGAATCTGCCACGTTCCAAATCCGATAGAAGGGATTTTCACCCCGTTGTGGAGCACAAACACATCTTCTGTTGCCATTCTTTCCTCACCTCATTTATATTGTTAGCGCTTAACATAGTTATAGTGTAAAATAAAAACTGTTGTAAGGGAAATTTTTTTGTTTAAAACTTCTCAAATAGCGTTTGTCAGAAAAGTTTTATTTGTCATACTATGAAGTGTACCGGTTTCTAAAATGAAATTGAGCACAATAACACAAACGGAGAGTTTATCACACAGTCCTTTCTACGTTCACGAAGTACCAATCATCTTCGTTTCTGTTCAGAATCCATTTGACTTGGCGGATGTTCCTCAAGTTGGAACGTACATCAACACTTACGATGGAATGGAAGTTACAATGGAAGAATTGGCTAAGAAATTGGCCGGTGAATCCGAATTCACAGGCGTCAGCCCAGTGGATGCATTCTGCGGATTGCCAGACACAAGAATTTGGCGCGAAAGCACATACGCTAAATCATTTGTGTAGGTGAAAACGAAAAAGGCGGTTCCCCCAGTGGGAATCGCCTTTTTTTGTGCGTTTAATCCAAGCGGTTCGTGTAGTCTAAATGCTCAAATTTCTCTGTGTTTCCGACTGCAACAAGAATCATGTCTGTGGCGATTTCCATGTCAGGGTCAATGAAAAATTCGGTGGTGGATAGTTTATCTTTGCGTATACCGATTACATTGAGCTCATATTTTTTACGTAAATCTAACTGGGCGAGAGTTTTTCCGAGCCACTTTTGAGGGGGCGTGAGTTCAATGAGGGAATTACTCTCATCCAACTTAATTAAGTCCACAATGTGATTGCGCATCAAGTTTCTGGCTAATTTGTCTCCGGCTTCTTTTTCCGGACGGATGACTTCATCCGCCCCAATTTCCAATAAAATTTCTCTATATGTTTTGTTTTTTGCTTTGGCGATGATGTAATCAATCCCCAACTTGCGGCAGTTCATGATGGCCATGACACTAGCCTCCAAGTTGGATCCCGTACCGATAACCGCAATATCGCAGCTTTCAAATCCAATGGATTGCAGCAATTCCAAATCCCTCATATCGCCTTGGACAGCTTGAACGACGAAGGGCTCGATGCGGTCCACATCTGTAATGTTTGTGTCCACGGCTATGACGTCATAGCCGTTTTCTCCGAGCTCTTTGGCGATTGTGGATCCAAAAATACCCAAACCCAATACCCCAACAACTTTTTTTGCCATACTTTTTTGACTCTCCTATCCTATTAATATCTTTCCAGTTGCATACGTAATATCTTTTTTCTTTTTCTGACGGGCGCTTAGGGCGGTGAAAATAGTAATCGGACCCAATCGCCCGATAAACATCAAAAACATGATGACTGTTTGACTCATCCAGCTAAGTTCAGGTGTCAGGTTGGCAGTGACCCCTACGGTAGCCATAGATGAAACCACCTCAAAGATGAGGTAGCCCAATGTTGCTTCCGGTTCAAAGAGAGCCAACAACAAAACACCAATAAAGAAAATACCAATGAACGCCACAACAACCACTAAAGCCCGGCGGACGAGTTCTTTTGGAATCGTATGATTTTTGTAGTTCACATGGTCTTGGCCGCGGATTTCAGAAGACACCAACATCAATGCCAAGGCTATCGTTGCTGTTTTGGCTCCGCCTGCCGTTCCACCCGGTGAGCCGCCGATGAACATCAACACGGTCAAAAATACCATGGAGACTGTATGGATTTGGGTGAAATCTATACTCCCAAACCCGGCGGTCCTCGTCGTCATGGATTGGAAAAAACTAGCCTGCAGCTTGCCGTCGAAGTCGAGCTGTCCGATGGTGTCAGGATTGTTCCATTCTGCCGCGAGAAAAAGCAATGTTCCTACGGCAAGTAAGAGCACCGTCCAATTTAAAACTAATTGGGAATGTAGGCGGAGTTTGCGGTAATAATGTCTGAAGTTTTTCCAGTCTTTGCGCTGGGCCAGTTCACGGAAGGTTCTTCCGATATCGAACCAGACGGTGAACCCGAGTCCGCCTAAGATGACCAGTGTGGACAGAGCAAAGGTAATAAGTGGAGTATCTACGTAAGGCTGCATACTGAGTGTCCCCAAGTTGTCAAATCCAGCGTTGTTGAA
>NZ_AUCD01000101.1 GCF_000429585.1 Atopococcus tabaci DSM 17538 | reverse complement strand
TTTTCTTTATAAGTATGAATTAATTCCAAATCAATCATCTCGATTGCTTTGGAAACCAGCTCACACATGACTTTTGGAAGGTATTGATCTAATCGTATTTCACTGTCTAATAATGTTTCAGAATCCTTTAATATACTGGCAATTTCTGCTATAATTTGATTCATAAGAAGACCTCTTTTCTGGATTTGTGGTTATCTCTAGATTAAGGGTCTTCTTCCTTTTTGTCTACTTTAATTTCTTACCCTACTATTTTACTTTCCGACAACTATTTTACACATAGTCCTTTAGTGGCCACAGTCATCACAGCGTCCACATCTTTATCAAAGTACTGGCTCGCAATGATTCGTCCGACTTCTCTCAGTACGTCCGGATTGCCGAGCAAATCCGATAGGTACACGTACCCTCCCGGCAACAAACGGTTGGAATCTGAAAGTTGAGTGCACAATTGTTGGATGTATTCCAACGCTTCCCGATCCTTCACCTTCGGAACGTACCTTACCCCTCCTGTAGCTCCCGGCATGGTTTCCAATAACCCGATGCCTTGGGCAGAGAATGTCCGTTTGATGATTCCCAAATCTTCACTGATGGAAGATTTGGCCGCTTTGTATTTGGTGGAGAAAAAAGTTAGTGGAATCAATGCGTGTGGATGTTGCAATAAATAATAAGTCATATCAACTAATCGTTCGCTTCTTTTTATCTTCACTTTCACACCTCATTTGTATTCATTTCCGCTCAAACCCTATGCCTGATTCTATTCAAGCGTCCTCCCTCATTATACGCTTGAAATCAGAAAAAAGGTAGAGTTTTGCAAGATTTTTATGCCGAACGTTCGGCTTTTGGACACTTTCTTTTCAGTTCTATTCTTTTTTCACCATGATTGTTCTCCTCCGCTTAGAAAAAATACAAAATCGGAGTCGTTAAAATTGTATCCTCGAAGCATTCCTTATATGATTTGGATAGAAAGTAACCAGTGGTGAAAGGAAGGAAAACGATGAATCACCTGAAAGCCATTGCGGTTAAAACGGTAGTTATTTTGTTGATTGTGTGGATTGTCATGTCCTTATTGGCGGATGTTGCCACGAGAGATTCCATCATTGCTGGTCTGATTACTACCGCCGCGCTTTATCTCATGGGTGACATGCTTGTACTGCGCAAGTTCGGCAACATTGTCGCGACAATTGTAGACGCCGGTACAGCCTTCTTAATTTTGTAGCTTTATCTATCGTCTATGGACTACAACGACGTTTTGCTTTGGAGCTTCATCTCGGCAGCTTTGATCGGCGTGTTCGAGTATTGGTTCCACCAATGGCTCCTGCGTGCACACATCATTCCTGACGAACGCCGTATGCCGTAACAAAATCATAAAAAACCACTGGGCTTTGTATAAAGCTCAGTGGTTTTATTTTTTCAATTTTTTGCATCCCCGCGCATCATTTTCGTGATGCATCTATCACTTAATCCCCGATACCGACTTTTGGTGCTTTTTTGATTCCGAATTTGACGGCTGATGTCAGGGCAAACACCGCTACATAAATCAAGGCGATGGTTGCGCCCGGCGGAGTGCCGTATTCGTAGGAAACGGTCAAGCCGGAGAACATTCCAACCAACGCAATCAGGATGCCGATAAGAATAACTCCGTTGAAACTTTTACTCAAGCGCATGGAAATCGCCGCCGGCAGGACCAGTATCGCCGACACCAACAACGCCCCCACGATCGGCATGATCACCGCGATGGTGACTCCCGTCAAAATATTGAACAACACCGACATCCATTGAACCGGCAGCCCGGAAACAAAGGCCGCTTCTTCATCAAACGTCAGCACATACATCGGCCGACGGAAAATGAGGTACAACACCAAGACAGAGACGGTCAAAATTAAGAGCATCCACACTTGTTCAGAGGTGATGGTGACAATCGATCCAAATAAGTATTGTTGGATGCTGATGGTCGAACCACCTTCGTTGAGCCCCAACAGCACCAACGCAACCGCCATTCCCGCCGACATCAAGATTGCGATGGAAATTTCCGAATAGGCCCGGTAAACCCTCCGTAAATATTCCAATAAAATAGCCACTACGATAACCACGGCAAACGTGGTATATGTGGGGTTCACCCCCATTAAAAATCCTAAAGCCACCCCGGCCAGGGAAACATGAGACAATGTGTCCGCCACAAGCGACTGCCTACGCAAAATCAAAAACAGCCCTAAGACAGGGGCGATTAATGAAATTAGGAAGGATGCTTGGAAAGCTCTTTGCATGAATCCATAGAGAAACATCTCCACGGCGTATCCTCCTTCCTGATCAATTGAATGTGTTTGTCCGCATACTGTTTGATTTCATCATGGTCGTGCGTCACCATCAAAATGCCTTTGCCGTGCACTTGGGAGTTGTGCTGCAAAAGACTGTAAAACTCTGTCCGGGACTGGATATCCATTCCCGTTGTCGGTTCGTCCAACACAAACAAATCGGGATCAGTCGCAAATACGCGGGCGATGGAAATTCGTTGCTTTTGCCCTCCGGACAGTTCTCCGATTTTTTTGTGGCGCATATCCCACATTCCGACGGATTCCAATGCGCGTCGGACGTGTTCATGGTCTTCTTCATCCATCCGGCGGAACCATTTCCCTCGCGGATACCGCCCAGACTGGACCAGTTCAATGACCGTGCTTGGAAATCCCGCATTAAAGGAAGCGACTTGCTGCGGAATGTAACCGATGGACAATTTATCGCCGCGTACATTCTTGGACGCCAAGGTCACGTTTCCTTTTGTCGGTTTCAACAACCCTAAGACATTGCGCAAAAGGGTGGTTTTGGCCGCCCCGTTTTCCCCTGTGAGCATCACAAACTCGCCGGCATCCACGGTAAACGTGATGTTTTCCAGTACCGGCTCGTCTTCATAGTAAAATGCCAAATTTTCCACTTCGATATAGTGCACGTTTTCTCCTTCTTTCTCTCTAACCGTCTCAGCGGATACTGAGCTTCAATACCTCTAAATTCTGGCGCATCAACGTCAAATAGGTCGCGCCGTCCGCCTGCTCCACATCCGATACACCTTCGATGGAATGCAGCTGTGCGGTTTCGATGCCTGTTTCTTCA
The DNA here is from genome assembly GCF_000429585.1 of Atopococcus tabaci DSM 17538. GTDB lineage: Bacteria > Bacillota > Bacilli > Lactobacillales > Carnobacteriaceae_A > Atopococcus > Atopococcus tabaci. Next base: position 2,250 of record NZ_AUCD01000101.1, on the reverse strand, counting down.
GCGACCGTTTCCGCAATGGCAGAAGATTCACTTTGGTTGTAGTACACGACGGGCAGATTGTTTTCTCGGATAAATGAACTGATTCCAGCCAACCGTGCAGGATCCGGTTCTGTTTCTGTCGAATATCCTCCTATGGACTCTTGTATCAGTCCGTAGCGATTTGCCAAGTACCCGAATGCCGCATGCTGCGTCACAAACACCCGGTTTTCGGCTCCTTCAAACGCTTGGGTGAAGTCTTGGTGTAACGTGTCCAACTCTGAGTTGAAGTGGGCTGCCTGCTCCGTATACAGCGTCTGGTTGTCCGGATCTGCTTCAATCAAGCCGTCCCGAATCGCCTCCACTTGCTGTTGGGCATAAATAGGGTCCAGCCACACATGGGGATCGACCGCATGGGTGTGGCCTTCTTCTCCGTGGGCATGTTCATGATCGTGTTCAGTCTCATTTTCCAACAATTCAATCGCCTCAGAGGCTTCCACTACTACCACATCTTCCGATTCGATGACATTCAAAATATCCGTCACCCACGTTTCCATTTCTGGGCTGCTGTACACAAAGACATCCGCTTCTGATATTTGCGCGACATCTTTGGCACTCGGCTCAAAGCCATGGGAATCCGTGCCGGATGGAATGAGCATCGACACATCCGCCGCTTCTCCCGCCACCTGCTGGGTAAATTCATACATCGGATAAAAAGTGGTGACCACCGAGAGGCTGTCGGTATCCGCGTTTCCATCTGAAGTGTCCTGCCCGGCATTTCCGCATCCAAAAAGCCCTAGTGCGAACGCCACCGTCAAGCCTGTTCTTAATATCTTTTTCATTTCTATCCTCACATTCAAACAAATTCTAAATCGTAACCGTTCCGATTTACACCCTATAGTGTAGCATCCCGGCTTTTCATCCGTCAAGAAGAAGTTGCCGCTTGTTTTCCATCCAGCAAAAAAGAGACGTTCCCGCCTCTTTTTCCATCTATTCTTTATTTCAGTGTCCGCACAAGATAGACTTCATCGCAAAAGCCTTTCAATCCATTGTACACGCGATGAGCACGTGAGCTGTGTTTGCACAGCCCGTAAATGGTCGGCCCGGTCCCGCTCATCAAGGCCGCATCCGCTCCGAATTGCAGCATTTTTTCCTTGATTTGTTTGATGGCAGGCTGCTTTTCCACAGAAACTTGTTCCAGCGCATTCCCTGCATGTTTGGCGACTTGTTCGTAATCGTGATTTTTAATGGCTTCCAACATCTCTTCGGTGTTGTAACGTTGAAGGCTCTCAACGTTTAAGTTTTCAAAAATCATCCAGCTGGAAATGCCTTTGCGCGGCTTCACCAATACCACCCAACATTGGGGAATCTCTTCAATGAGTTCAATTTTTTCTCCTCTTCCGGTGGCATGCGCTGTCCGTCCGTGCACGCAGTAAGGGACATCCGATCCGATTTCCGCTCCAAGAAGAGCCAAGTCCTCCAACGACTGGCCAAGATTCCATAAGCGGTTCAATCCTCTCAACGTCGCTGCTGCGTCACTGCTGCCGCCGCCCAGTCCTGCGGCAATCGGAATCTGCTTGTCGATTGTGATGTCGACGCCTTTTGTCACGTTGAACCGTTCCTTCACCAAAAGAGCTGTCTTATACACGATGTTGCGCTCATCCAGCGGCATAAAACCGCTGTTGGAATGAAGCACAATCCGGTCTTCTTCCAAGGGCTTGAATGTCAAATGATCGGCTAAATCGATGGAGGTCATGACCATCCTCATCTCGTGATAACCATCATCTCGTTTGCCCAACACATCCAGATTCAAATTGATCTTCGCCGGCGCTTTTTCTATGACTTCCATTTATGTCCTCCTTTCTTCGTTTTTTCTCTGTTGTATATAGTAGTATATCATCATTCTTTTGAAAAGTGGAAATCTGTTCTTTGCGGTATGCGTCAAGTTTTCCTCGGTAACCTTTATTCTAAATGACCCTTAATATAAATGCGGTTATTTGTTTCTATTCATTTAACTAAATGAAAGGGCTAGTTGGCCTATAAAGCTGCTTTTCGGACCATAATTGACGATAGAACCCGTTTGGATTGTTTGGGCCGTAGAATCTATTTTCTTTAACGCTTGACGGACAGCTCCTTTAATCTCTTCACCTAGTGATTCGACTTTATCTGTTATTTCAGCTGTTAAAGCTGTCTGTAAAAGCCCATTTTTCTCTGCAGTGAGAATTGCCACAACGTGGCTAGCTCCTTTTTTTGTCCAGCTTCGGCCTTGTCTCT
>NZ_AUCD01000100.1 GCF_000429585.1 Atopococcus tabaci DSM 17538 | reverse complement strand
TATCAGACGATTTGGTCCCATGTTTGATGATGTCTTTCGATGACTCATTTTTCACCCCGCAGGTCGGGCACCCGTTAGGGTGATAGGTCAACGTTCCGTGGAGGACTATGTGCTCTACACCGCGTTTCTTGTGATATGTGACTGTCTGATTGTCTAACTGAATGTTTTCCTCTTTCATTCCAAGTAATTCTTTTGTAAAATGAAGTTGGGTCATGTGAATCCTCCTATCGTTTTGTAAGGTAACTTAATTATAGGGGTTCACTGACCTTTTTGCATTTTAAATACAAAAAAGGTATCAGCGAATCATTTTGATTCACCAACACCAAATATTATAGAACCCTTCTTTTTTTATTCTTTTACTTTTAATGGTTCCAATTGCTCATTGATCATGTCCACTCCTACATCGGTTTGAAGAAGGGAGGCAGCTGTATAAGCCCCTTCAACAAATGCGGTGTCATACAAGGTGATGTCTTTATCTGAAGACTCCATCGCCATTTCTAGATTCATCTTGGCACTGCCTAAATCATAAAAGGCCAAAATGTTGTCTTCCTCGAAGGTGTCTAAAGCAGCGGAAATCTTATCAAAACTGGTGCCGACATCGCTGTCTTCCGTTCCGCCGGCGGTTTTGATCGTCACATCTCCGGCAACTTGTCCCAAGAGTTTGGCCAATCCGTCGGCCACTTCCTCAACGTGCGTTACCAGAAGAATACCGTGGCTTCTACTCATCTAATACACCTGCTTCCAACATTGTCTCAAAGAGGTACGCGCTGGACTGAGCTCCCGGATCGATGTGGCCGATGGAACGTTCGCCCAGGTAGGAAGCCCGCCCTTTTGTGGCTTTCATGTCTTTCGTTTTTTGAAGGCTTTCTGCGATCAACTCGTTGGACAAGCTGCCGGATTTCACCGCTTCGATGACCGGAATCCACTCATCCACCATCGTTTTTTCGCCCGCTTCCGCTTTTCCGCGTTTTTGAATGCCGTCCAATCCCGCTTGCAGCAGCTCGTTGATGTCTTGGCTGTTTTTAGCGGTTTTGGCCATTTCGATAAACGCTGTTCCGTAAAGAGGACCCGAGGCGCCGCCCACTTTGCTGACCAAGGTCATTCCGACGTCTTTGAACAGGTCGGAGAGATTGTCGTATTCTGTTTCTAACATTTTTTCTTTTATAGCGGCCGCTCCGCGGGTTAAGTTGCTGCCGTGGTCTCCATCGCCGATAGCAGTGTCCAATTCGTTTAAATAGGCTTTGTTATCAGTGATTTTTTGTCCAAATGCTTCAATCCAGTGACTGACTTTTTCTGGTGTAGCCATTCAACAACCTCCTCATTCGTTGGTAGTTACCAAGATATTGTTTCGACTGGAGCGTTCAAGTAATCCAGCCATGTTGGATCTTCCAGTTTCACAAGAGTCAAAGAGAGTCCTTCCATATCAATCGACGTCATATAGTCGCCGACTTTACGGAAAGTTAAGTTCAATCCTTCATCGTCCACCAATAGTTTTTTCACGTCGTTCATGAAAACAAATTGTTCCATCAAAGGTGTGGCGCCCATCCCGTTGACCAATACGGCGTATTCATCGCCTTTGGACCAATTGAAGGCTTTCTTCAACTGCTGCACCAGTTCTGCCGCCAAATCTTTGGACGGCTGCAGCTTTTCACGTCGGTAGCCGGGTTCTCCGTGGATACCCACACCGAATTCAATTTCATCGTCTCCGATTTCAAATCCTGGGTTTCCGACTTCCGGATTGGTTGCCGGGCTCAAGGCGACCCCGATGGATTTGATATTCGGAATGAGTTTTTCGGCCAATTCTTTGATTTCCTGCAGGGATTTTCCTTCTTCCGCCGCGGCGCCTAAAATCTTATGGACTAATACGGTGCCGGCGATGCCGCGTTTACCGGCTGTGTAGGTACTGTCTTCCACCGCAATGTCGTCGTCCACTACGATGTAATCCACTTCAATGTCTTCTAATTCTGCCATGTCTTTGGCCATCTCAAAGTTCATGACGTCCCCCGTATAGTTTTTAATGATAAGGAAGACTCCGCTGCCTTCGTCGCTGGCCTTGATGGCTTCCAATACTTGGTCTGGAGTAGGGGAAGTAAAGACCTGGCCGGCAGCCGCAGCAGAAAGCATGCCTTTTCCAACAAAACCAGCGTGAGACGGCTCATGACCGCTTCCGCCGCCGCTGACCAATCCAACTTTTCCGTTTTTATCCGCTTTTCGATGGATGACCATCGTATCAGGGAGTCGTTCCACCAGGGAATCGTAGGCAAAAGTCAAACCGTTCAGCATTTCGTCGACAACATGATCTGGGTGATTGATGATTTTTTTCATACAAACCTTCCTTTCATATTGGGTTCTGCATCTCTATTGTAAACGTTATCTCGAGAAAGGACAAATGAAAACTTTTTCCATGAGAGATGGAACGGGAAAGAAATTTGGTCTTTTTTAGTGTATGATAGGGTATGAGAACGCAGAAAGAAGCACGTTTTCGGAATGGTGGTGAGTGGAATGGAAGAAAGAGAAACCAAGCTTTTTTCGCTGGTGAAAAAGATTCACGAAGAGAAGTTCTGGGAAGAATATTGGGACACGGACATGCTGGCGATTCAGCTGCCGGAAAACGAGGAACCGATTTTTGTCTCGTTTTTAGGAAAAGGGGAAGGAAACGTTGGATTGTTGATTTACCGTAACTTGAAAGAATTGGCTTATTTGTTTGAAACGCTGGCTTACGCAGATGAATGGAATTCGTTTCGTTTGCTGCTTCTTCAAAGCTGCCTGGCCGTTCATTATGAAGACAGGGAAACACTGACGAAAGAAGAGTACGAACGGGTGAAAGCAAGCGGAGTGACGTTCAGGGGGAGGAAAGCCTGGCCGGTTTTTACCTCTTTTCAACCGAGGTATTATCCTAAAACGCCTGTGGAAGAAGAGATGGAGTGGCTGGCGGAAGTATTGGAAAAAGTGTTGGAAACGGCCGAAGACTTCCGGTCCAAACGCCATTTTTACGAAGATGAAGACGAAGATTTTCAATTTTTGCTGCGTGAATACAAAGCAGACGGTTCGATGGAAGACGGCTTGTTTGATGTTCCCGAAGAAGTGTTGCAGGGATTGTCACCGGACATCATCGGCCGGCAGCCGGTGTTGGTATCCGAGTTTGAGATGATGCGGGTGAAGCAAGTCCCGTGGAAACAGCGAGTGTGGGAAATGGACTTGGACGAAGTGGAAGTGCCGGTTGTGCTCGAAAACGAAGAGGAGTGGGCTTTTTTCCCAAGCATCTGGATGGTGGTCGATCCTGTTGAACACACCATCTTGGAAACAGATGTGGTGAAAGAAGACGAGATTGAAGAGCTGCAACGGAAGCTGGTTCAGCTGTTCTTGTCTGCCCATGTCCGCCCTTCGGAGATGATGGTTTCTTCCGTGAAAGAACCGTTCATCACGGCGTATTTTTGGGAACTGCTCCACGAGTTGGGCATCCGTCTGGTAGTGGTAGAGGAACTGCCCGTGATTGCTTCCATTAAAGAACGATTGGATGATTTGTCCTCGGATGAATCATAAATTGCTCGTACAAAACAGAAGAAGGAGTGTGATACGGTGAAAACGTTGGTTATCATTTCTCATCCTGAAATCGACGATTCCGGCAGCCAACAGTACTTGTTGAGTTCAGTGCCGCAAACAGAAGATGTAACCATCCACCATTTGGAAGGGACCTATTCAGCGTCCCAACCGATTGACGTGGAGAAGGAGCAGCAGCTGCTGGCGGCGCACGACCGGATTTTGTTTCAATTTCCCTTTTACTGGTACAGTTCGCCGCCGATGTTGAAACGATGGCAGGATGAAGTGTTGCTGGAAGGTTTTGCGTACGGAAAACGAACGCACAGGTTAAGCGGAAAAGAATTCGGACTGATCCTGGTGGTGGGGGTGCCGGAAAAAGAATACCAAGCGGGCGGCAGAGAAGGCTTCGCCATCAGTGCCTTGACCACCCCGTTTCAAGCGATTGCCCGGAAAACCGGCATGGAATACCTCAAGCCGCTGGTTATTTTCCAGTTCCCGTATATGAAAGAACACGAGAAGATGGCATTGTTGATCCGCTATCAGCAAATGCTGACAGGAGACAAAAGTGACAGCTTGAAGGCGCGGGAAGAGTGGATCGTCGAACAGTTGGAACAGACAGACCGGAATCTACTGGGGGCTACGGGCGACCTGGTGTTGGAGGAAGTTCTGTCCACCATTGAAGACAACCGCTTGACGTTGGATGAGCTGGAAATGCTGCTGGACAACATGTAAAGAGGCGGGAGGAAGTGCCGTGGAAGAACAAGAGTGGATTTATGAACAATTGGACAAATTGTTTGAAGACAGCCGGGATTATCAACAAAAAGCATTGATTTTGGCTGCCAAGAAACTGATTCAAGAGCAATACGAACGAATTGAACAAATGAAAGGCGAGTTGGATGGGACATTGTGGAGCCCAAGGAGTTGGAACGAATAGAACCGGAATGCTCAGGAATATATTCTAACGTAGCCATCGTCATCTCCGCAAACAGCGAAGCACTTTACAGCGAGTGGGAACGCCACGGTTTGTTGGAGCACGTAGATGTTGTTTACGGACAAGAAACTGGAACAAAAGCAGCTGCAATCGAACAGTTGAAAACATACGGCTTTGCAAACGACGAAGTTTTGATGGTCGGCGATGCACCTGGCGACTTGAAAGCTGCTCAAGTAAACGACGTATTGTACTACCCAATCTTGTTCGGAAACGAAGAGAAATCTTGGATCCGTCTTTCTGAAGAAGGCGTCACACGTTTCTTGAACAAAGAATACGCTGGAGAATACCAAGAAAAAGTCATCACTGAATTTGAAGACTTGTTGAAGAGCTACTCTTAATCCAGAGATACAAACACCCGCAGAACATAGGAGTTCTGCGGGTATTTTTTCGTTTGAAGAGAGTCATTATAAGAGTGTAAATACGTTGCCCATGGTAAAATAAAGGAAAGAAAGTGATCGTTTCCCAGTCGTACAAAAGGAAGAAGGGTAGAAAGTGGATAGGAAACGGTACCGCATGGCGCTGATGATTTTCATTATTGCACTAATCATAGGGGTCAACTTCATGACCATTCCCTTGTTTTTATAGATGTATGGGCGTAAAACCCCTATGCCTTTAGGCTAGGGGATATAAGCCCTAATGACCTTGTTCTTGAATATATTTTTGGATAATCTCTTTGCTTACATTTCCAATACTACAAGAAAAATATCCATCACTCCAAAAGGTTCTTTCTTTCCAAAAATATTGAGAAAGATATTCGTTATGCTTTTGCCATATTCGATAGGTTGTAAGTTGCTTCAATAATCTAACGATTTCAAGAATACTCCATTTCGGAGAATAACGAATCAAAATATGAATATGGTCTTGGTCTATTTCTTGCTCGATAATTTGCCAACCATAACGATTAGATATAGATTCGATTTCGGTTT
>NZ_AUCD01000099.1 GCF_000429585.1 Atopococcus tabaci DSM 17538 | reverse complement strand
GTAGTCGTAGGTCTTCCCGTTCTGCTTCTGGCGGCGGAGCTGCTGGACCGTCCCGTTTCTGACTTCGCTGTTGATCGTCTCCGGAGCCCGCCCCAACACCTGGGCAATATCGCGATTCGAGTACTTTTCCTTCTTCAGGACCGCGATCTGGCAGCGCTCGGCGTAGGAAAGGTGTTTTCCCTTGCGGGATTCTGTGTTAAGATGGGTTTGTGTCACGTGAATTCATCCTTGTCTATTGAGAGTTAGTGGTAACCTCAATATACCAGAAATTCACGTGGCGTTTTTTCTTTGGCGGTGGCTAGCTTCATTATAAAATCTGCCAACGAATTGGAAACAAAGAAAAACGAAGCGGAACAACTCGGGTATACAGTAGAAAAGCTGGTCAACCGCGGATACTTTTCCAGTCTGTATGTGAAGGATCCATTCGGACAGCGCTTCGAACTGGCTACACTCGCACCCGGCTTTACCATTGACGAACCACTCGATGAACTGGGAAACACCCTGGCGCTTCCGGACTTTTTGGAACCGCAGAGAAAAAAGATTGAACAAACATTGGAGGACAATTAATATGTACGAATTAAAAGGATTGCATCACATCACAGCGATTACCAGCAGCGCAGAAAAAAACTATGAATTTTTTACTTATGTATTGGGTATGCGTTTAGTCAAGAAAACCGTCAACCAGGACGACATCCAAACGTACCACCTTTTCTTCGCAGACGACGAAGGAAATCCTGGAACCGACATGACCTTCTTTGACTTCCCAGGCGTTCCAAAAGGCTCGAAAGGAACCAACGACATCTCCCGCACCGGATTCCGCGTTCCAAGCGACCGTGCGTTGGAGTACTGGGTGAAACGTTTCGATCATTACGGCGTGAAGCACCGCGGCATCCAAAAACAGTTTGGCGTCAAAGTATTGCCGTTTGAAGACTTCGATGAGCAGCAATACCAATTGATTTCTGACGAAAACGATACAGGAGTTGCACCTGGAACACCTTGGAAAAAAGGGCCGGTACCGGAAGAATTCGCGATTCGCGGTCTTGGGACATTAATGTTGCGTGTATCGGATGCCGAACGGATGAAAGCCGTGTTGACTCAAGTGTTGAGCTTCCGCGAAGTGGCGAAAGAAGGACAGGAAACGCTCTTTGAAGTGGGAGAAGGCGGAAATGGCGCACGCGTCATCGTTGAACTCAGCACATTCCTTCCCCCTGCCCGCCAAGGATACGGAAGCGTCCACCATGCCGCATTCCGCGTAGAAGACAGAGAAGCGTTGGATCATTGGACTGAAAAAATTGAAGCAGTTGGCTTCCCAACTTCCGGATACGTGGACCGTTTCTACTTCGAGTCTCTTTACTCCCGTATGTACCCGAACATTTTGTTCGAGTTCGCTACAGACGGCCCTGGGTTCATCGACTACCAGGAAGACTATGAAACGTTGGGTGAAACATTGGCCTTGCCGCCAGCGTTCGAACCGCATCGTGACCAAATCGAGCCATTGGTCCGTCCTATTGATACGGTCCGCAGCACGAAGCACTTCGAGAAAGAATACTTTGGGTTCGAGCCGGGTGACAAAGTATGATCCACTTTTCAGCGGATGAACTGGTCTCGCAACAGCAATACAAATTTCTCAGTGGGAGTGTGGTTCCGCGTCCCATCGCTTGGATTACTACACTGGCGAATGACGGCCAGACCGTGAACGTCGCTCCATTCAGTTTTTTCAGTGTCGCTTCCAATGTGCTTCCGCTTCTTTCGGTGGCCATCATGCGAAAAAACGGATATTCAAAAGACACCGCCCAAAATTTGTTGGACCACGGAGAAGGCGTTGTGCACATTGTTGATTTGTCCACAGGAGAAGCGATGAACGAAACCGCCGCTCCCTTTCCGCCTCATCAAAGCGAACTGGAGCGAACGAATTTGACGTTAACGCAGAGCCGTTCCGTAGCGGTTCCCGCTATCCAGGAGGCAAAAATCCGGTTTGAAGTGACCGTCCATCAACACATCCCTGTGAAAGATGACGATGAGAATATCACCACCGACCTCTTTTTGCTGCGTGTCGAAGACTTCTATTTCGATGAAACGGTTTTTGACGAAGAAAAACAATATATTTTACCTGATGCGTTGCAGCCTCTTGCGCGGCTCTCAGGAAATGCCTATGCCACAATCGGTGAATTGTTCCAGATGATTCGCCCCATTGAGTAGCAAAAACCAGTCTGCCTGTTTTAGGCAGACTGGTTTTTTATTGGTTGAATGTCAAAGTTCTCCACTCTTTCGTGAACCTCTTCTTCATAGAAGAGTGAGGGCTCTTTTTTTGCTCACTTCCTCGTGACACACCCTTTCACGAAAGAGTGAAAAAAATTTGCAGCGTTACTTTTACGTGACAGGATTTCTCATGTAAAAGTGACACCGATTGTCCCGCCGCCAAAGAAAAAAGCAGGAAAAGAGGCACGCTCTTTCCTGCTTTCTTTTTTAGTCTTCTTTTGAGGATACTTGGCCGATTTCTGTTCCAACGCCGGATTGACCGGTCGTGGACAAGTTGAATGAGTCTACTTGGTCCATATTGGTGAATACAATGATGATTGTATTTTCTTTTCCAGCTTCTTCCAAGCCTTTCAAATCAACCGTGGAAATCTTGGTGTCTTTCGTTACTTGGTCGCCTTCTTTCACGACAGTGTTGAATGGACCGCCTTCCAATTCCACCGTGTCGATTCCGATGTGGACAAGCACTTCAATACCGTTGTCCAATTCCAAACCGACCGCGTGTTGTGTCGGGAACACGCTGACTACTTTCCCGGAACCTGGAGCATAAACGTCTCCATCAGTAGGTATAACCCCAAAGCCGTCTCCCATCATTTTTTGAGAGAAAACTGGATCCGATACTTCCTCAATTGGAATCACTGTTCCGTTTGCTGGGGAGTATAGTGTTACTGTTGGATCTTTTTTTTCTTTTCCACCTTTTAGAAAATCAAACAAACCCATATCAATCCCTACTTTCTTTCTATATTAGTATTTCCTTTACGGACACGCTCACTTATAGAGCCCACCGTCCGTATCCTACTACTAAGGATATCACAATTAAGAGGCCGATGGATACAAAAACGACTGTTTTTTCAATCATTTTCTTTTCTTGTGTATCGCTGTTTTCTGGTCGAAATGTTGGAAGTTCCCGATGAGCCAAAAAAGCGATTCCCGCTCCAAACAAGTTGCCAACGAATAATTGCTGAATCATGGCTACCTTGAAGACAAAACCTGCAAGCCCTGTCTTCGTTTGTTCCTTTTCCGCTATCCCGAATAACAGCAGTGCTAAAATGGCATTGGAAAACTGCCCCAACATTTCAATCACGATTTCCGGCGATTCCGATATCATCGATTCAAAGCCGCCGGTTCCCCGCTGCGCCGAGGACAACATAAAGAAATACAATAAAGGAATCCCTGTCCAATAAACTTTTGCGAGCGTATAAAAACGTGTTTGAATCTCTTCTGTCCGTGGTGCTTTCCTTTCAAAAAACGTCTTACTCTGTTTCATTTTCTCCTCCTTCCTCCAAAAGACACCATACTGATATGTCCATTCTAACAAAAAAGCGCATTCATTTGGGTGAAAATTTCATTTAAATTGTTTTCTTTCTATTAGACGTACTTAATGTTTTCGAACAGTGGATTTTTTATGAAGATTTTTTTAAGTAGAAGCTTTTTCAGAAAAATGTTGTATACTGGAAGAGAATATTTTTTGAAGGGAGAAACACATGTTTTTTATTGAAATATTAAAGTCTATCATTCTTGGAATTGTTCAAGGTATCACCGAATGGCTGCCTATCAGCAGCACAGGCCACATGATCTTAGTGGATGAATTCATCCAATTGAATGCGTCTGATTCGTTCAAGGAAATGTTTTTTGTCGTCATTCAATTTGCTTCCATTTTGGCCGTCATTTTAATTTATTTTCAAAAGTTGAATCCTTTTTCATCCATCAAAACCGAGGCGGAGAAAAAGGACACGTGGCAAATCTGGCTCAAAGTACTGGTAGGGGTCATTCCGGCCGGTGTGATCGGTCTGTTGTTTGAAGATGCAATCAATGCGTACTTCTACAATTGGCAGACGGTCTCCATTGCGTTGATCGTTTACGGTATTTTGTTTATCATCATTGAAAAACGAAATAAAAACCGGGCACCAAAAATTCAATCTTTCGCCGATTTGGACTATAAGACCGCACTGCTCATCGGTTTCTTCCAAGTGTTGGCGTTGATTCCAGGCACTTCTCGTTCCGGTGCCACTATCGTTGGAGCCATTCTTATCGGAACGGCCCGTCCAGTGGCGGCAGAGTACTCGTTCTTCCTTTCCATTCCAGTCATGATTGGCGCCAGTGCATTGAAATTGCTTGGATTCGGTTTTTCTTTCACCAGCACAGAATTGGTTATATTGCTTGCAGGAATGATTGTGTCGTTCCTCGTCTCTGTTGTGGCAATCAAATTCTTGATGAGCTACATACGCCGCAATGACTTCACAGCATTCGGCTGGTACCGCATCATCCTCGGGGCCATCGTCATCGGCTACTTTGCTTGGATGGGTTAACCTTAAATACACCTACACCCCCGTCGGTCCTTCCGGCGGGGGTTCTGTCATCAATTCGCGTTACATTTGTAATGAAACTGATAACCTAAACTCATCCTAAAGTTGTATACTATGAATGACTTCATTGCGATACACTTAAAGAGCGAAAAGAATTTTATTAGGAAGGAATGTATTTGGTGATCAGCTGGCCATTACGTAAAAGAAAGAATAAACACGCAGGTGTCAAAGAAACCCCATGTACTTTTTGGCAAGGAAACTGGCATGTCACACCCCTCTCTCCTCCACAAGGTCACCGAATGATTCTCAGCCTATCTTCTGAAGGAACCGTTCTTTTAAATCACCAGCAATTAAAAGGTGAGATGACTTACATCGGAACAGACAAGTGGATTTTCCGTGACCATTTCGGTTACCGTTTGATTTTGGAAAAAACAGACGACAGCACGGTGACGCTTTACGATGAAGTAGACGACAAACTGTACACAGCCGAAAAAATCGATTGACCAAAAAGAGCAGCCTTCAAACGAAGGCCGCTCTTTTTTTGTTATTTGATTTGTCAAATTAAGCGAGACAAACTATGTGTAAAATAGTTGTCGGAAAGTAAAATAGTAGGGTAAGAAATTAAAGTAGACAAAAAGGAAGAAGACCCTTAATCTAGAGATAACCACAAATCCAGAAAAGAGGTCTTCTTATGAATCAAATTATAGCAGAAATTGCCAGTATATTAAAGGATTCTGAAACATTATTAGACAGTGAAATACGATTAGATCAATACCTTCCAAAAGTCATGTGTGAGCTGGTTTCCAAAGCAATCGAGATGATTGATTTGGAATTAATTCATACTTATAAAGAAAAAGGATACGATATACAGAAAACAATGAAACGTACCGTTCAGTTCTCTTACGGGGCTGTTGAGATTAG
>NZ_AUCD01000098.1 GCF_000429585.1 Atopococcus tabaci DSM 17538 | reverse complement strand
ATGTATGGTGCACTCTCCTTAGCTTTGGTAGGTTAATTTGAGTGTATCATAACATGTCTTTTTTCTGTCTCGCTTAATTATACAATCCACGATATTAAAAAGTTAACTAAGAAATATTATCTATGGACTGTCAGAAGTATTTACTTCCAGAAAGAGCAGTGCGAATTTATAAAGAGAGCGTACCTAATCAATCACTATGCGAACTGGGGTTATTAATATTTTTCTTGGAATAAACAATCATCACTCTCAGAAAAGTTACGTTGAAATTTATCGTTCATTTTTTGATTTATATTCATAACTCATTTTAGTGATTAGGTTAAATTTGTAGAAATAGGTGGGAAAGTTGAATTCATACAAGAAGTTACTAGGAAACTCGTTTGTCTTTGCTGTGGGAAACTTAGGAAGCAAGGTTATTTCTCTGATACTTGTTCCACTATACACGTATTACTTGTCAACAACAGAGTATGGAGTTGTTGATTTAGTGACTACTACCGGTACAATGATTTTACCAATAGTTTCATCAAGCATCTATGAATCGGTATTAAGATTTACTATGGATCAAAAGCAAAAAAGTGATAGAATTTTAACTAATTCTATTGTTATAGCAACTATTGGTTTTTTTATTTTTATGGCGTTTTACCCAGTATTTGTGTATTTTAATATATTTGAAAGTTATTTAAATTATTTGTATTTACTTGTTTTAGTTCAGCTCTTTGAAAGAATTTTTGCTCAATATGCGCGCGCTATCGGAGAAGTAAAAATATTTGCAATAAATGGAGTTTTATTAACTTTTTCCACAGGTATAATGAATATTTTATTTTTAGTGTATTTCAATTTGGGCATAAGAGGTTACTTTACTTCTCTGGTAATATCTAACGTAATTTCTTTAGTCTATTTGTTAATAGCAACTAAAGCTTACAAAAAAATCAGCTTTAAATTATTTAATAAAAGCTTTTCAAAAGAATTATTTGGATATGCACTTCCAATGGTTCCGAACTCGTTAATGTGGTGGTTAATAAACGCTTCGAGCAGATACTTTATTGGTTTTTTTGTAGGGATTAGTGCTAATGGATTATTCGCAGTTGCAAGTAAAATTCCATCATTAATTAATATGATTAATCAAGTATTTAATCAAGCATGGCAATTATCTGCTATTGAAGAATATGAAAGTGAAAATAAATCCTTATTTTATTCCACTGTATTTTTTAGCTTATCTTCAGTAATGTTTTTAGGAACTTCAGTGATTATAATACTGGTAAAAGTCCTGTTTGCTAACATTTTATCTATTGAATATTATAATGCTTGGAAGGTTGTTCCGTTTTTAGTTCTAGGCGCTGTTTTTTCTTGTTTTTCTGGTTTTTTAGGAACAAATTATATTGCTGCTAAAGAAACAAAAGGAGTTTTTAAAACTTCTGTATATGGAGGAGTAATTAGCCTAGCTTTAAATCTTGCCTTTATTCCATCATTTGGAATTGTAGGAGCAGGAATTTCCTCAATGTTAAGTTTTTTTGCTATGTTTTATATTCGAGTTTTAGATACAAAAAAATATATAGAGCTGAAAATTGATTGGCGTCATTTCTTTGGAAATTTGAGTATTATTTTTATGCAAATATTTATTTTAACGATCAATATGTCACTATTCTATGAGTCTATCATTGAAATTACTTTATTATTTATATTGTTAATTTTAAATAAAAAAATGTTGAAGCAATTTATGAATATCTTTCAGTTCTCTAAACTGTTAAATAATGATTGAATTCACGTTAAAAATATTTAAGAAATCTATTAGAATTTACTCTAGAAGTTAGGGGTGCATAGGTTAACTATACAAATTTCAAAAATTGTATAAAAATATATAAACGTCTTAAGGAGAATAATGTTGGAAAAGTACATAGAAAAATTCCGTAAAGGAACGCAATATGTAAATATCGTTTCGGCTGTCACAAAAGAGGAACTGACACCTGTTCATGAAATCAGCGAGGACTACCTCAATCAAAAGGCGGTGAAGTTCATTCCCGCCAGCGGAGCCGCCACCCGGATGTTCAAGGATCTGTATGCCTTTTTGGAGGACCAAGAAGATACCGAGTTCATCCAGCAATTTTTCGCCAATTTGGAACAGTTTGCTTTTTATGGAGACATAAAGGGATTGGTGGAGTCTCAAGGATGGGATAAAGACACGTTGGAAGGGCGGCTGGCCATTGCAGAGTGTGTGGTGAAAAGCCATTTGAATTATGGCAGCCTGCCGAAAGCATTGATCAAAGTTCACGCCTACGAGGACAAGATGACCACGCCGATCGATGAGCACATTTATGAAGGCGAGCAGTACTTAAATCATGGGCCCGGCAGCTTGCATTTCACCATCGGGGAAGAACACGAAGACTTGTTCAACCAATACGTGAATCAGGTATTGGCAGATAAGGAACACATTGACATCACCTATTCTTTCCAAAAAGAGGAAACGAATACGTTGGCGGTGGATATGGACAACGAACCATTCCGGTTGGAGGACAGTGAAATTCTTTACCGCCCGGGCGGACACGGCGCGCTGCTGGAGAACTTGAATGACTTGGATGCCGACATCATCTTCATCAAAAACATTGACAATGTGTGCCATAAAAGCCGGGTGGAAGACACCATCCAGTCGAAAAAAATGCTGGCTTCCATCGGGATGGAAGTGAAGCAGCAAATCGACGCCTATATTTTAGATATTTTGGCGGATGACTATGATTTGGAAGCCATCGGGGCGTTTCTTCGGGACACCTTGAATATCGTCTTGAAGACCGAGTTGACCAAAAAGCGGGCGTGGGAGCTGTTGAATCGGCCGCTTCGCGTATGTGGCATGGTCAAAAACAGCGGCGAACCCGGTGGCGGTCCGTTCCTGGTGGACAACGGCGACTACGTGGATCTGCAGATCTGCGAGAAGTCCGAGATTGATTTGGAAGATGAAGAGAAACGGGAAATCTTTGAATCCTCCCAGTACTTCAACCCGGTGGACGTTGTCTGTTTTGTGAAAGACCACAAAGGCGAGAAGTTTAACCTTCTTCAGTATACAAATGAAGACCGGTACTTCATCAGCGAAAAAACGCACGAAGGCAGAAAGCTGAAAGCCCTGGAACACCCCGGTCTGTGGAACGGCTCGATGCATAACTGGAACACCTTGTTTGTCGAAGTGCCTTTAACCACGTTCAACCCGGTGAAGACCGTGAATGATTTGTTGCGGGAAGGTCATCGGGAGAAGGTTATTGCGAGGTAAGAATTGATTGATGTGTGCTTCTAGAAGAAATACTTCCTTTGATTGAACAGTATTTGAATGAGGGCAATACTTCTAATGCAATAGGACAAGATATCTCTTACTCAGTACAATAAACTAGGATTTATGTCTATAGCTTCGAAGACAGATGGTTGACATTGGTACGTTGGAAAGCTATGAAAGAGTTCGAAGGATATTTGCATTGAGATAAAGTTATTCTAAGAGGATTGAACTGAGAGGTTCAATCCTTTTTAATACATGTTAAAGAAAAGAAGCATTTTAAGTACATGGTGAATTGAAACAGTGATTAAGTTTTTGTTATATGTTAAGAAAGGTCTATGATAAACATGACCGTAAGAAACATAGATTATTGTGGTACAATAACAATTAAGGGGGACGAAAAAAATGTCATATGAAGAATTTAAAGCAGCAATCAAAAGAAATAGAAAAAATAATAAAAACGCAATTTTAGTCAATTGGTTAGAAGTAATTAAGAAAGAAATTCAGGCTAACGTAGATAAAGTAAATGAGGATTTAGATATTCAATCCTACGAATTCCTTGCAGAGATTTATAGTGCTGGAGGCTTCCAAGAAGTTGGATTAAAATCCGCTGGCAAAAGAATTGCTTTTTCTTTAAATGGACATGACGAGATATCTGTGTATAAAATCAATGGTGTTGAAAAAGAAAAACTTGGTTCGTTAACGTATATTAACGATAATAAGCTAATAAACTCTGTTACCAATAAATTATTTGAACCTAAAAGAGATGTAATATACTTCTTAAGTCAGATATAAAAATATTGCTAACTTAACATTTGAACTTCAGTTTAAATAGACATTCTAAAGTTGATTAGACGCTTCTATATTTTACTCAATAAAGCGCTGCTGTAGAATAGTATATATTTGCATACATTTGTAGGTACTATTGTAATTTAACATGGAGGTTTGTTAATTATACACTGCAAAAAAAGCATGGTATCAAGAAAGTAAACACTCAATCGTGTAATCTCATACAGGAATATTCTTGTTACAATCCGTTTAATATATAACGTGAGTAATTTTGGGGAATGCGTAAATAATTCAAATTGGGCGATCAGAATATAAAGGTCTACACAAAAAGTTTACTTTACACAAGAAACTTGTAGTTTTCTACTAACCAGAATTTATGTATAGTCAAAATATGGAGGAAGTAAAATTGTACATTAATACATACAAACATTTTGAGGACACTAATTCGATTGAATATATTCAGTGTCCGCATATTTCTTCACCTTATCCCGGAAAAATGTACTATCAAAGAATTAATCGAATGGGAAATAGAATTGATTTAGAACCTGAGCAACTATTAATTATAGATGAAATGGTTCCAACAGGTGAAGTTATTCTTGAGGAATGCCTGAATAAATAGCATATATAAAACGGGCATATCCTAGCACGCCTTTACCGGAAATCAGAAACTATAATTTTGTAATAACTTATTATTTAAAGAAGAAAAACCAACAGCAATTAATTTAAGCCGTTGGTTTTTTTATTGGCATTCAGTTAGTTTATTAGTTACTACCACCCCACAATAGACCCATCCGTCCGTGACTCCGATCCACCTACCAACACGCCCGTCTCCGGATCGCGCCAGATGATTTGGCCGCGGCCGAAGCTGTTGGGCTCCACTTCGATTTGAACTTGGTGGCCTTTTTCTGTGAGTTCCTCGGCTAGGTGTAAAAGGCAGTTATATAATGTAGGAAATCGGCAATTTAAAATTGTTGGTTTTCCTACATTTTTTATATACTTTTCTTATCCCCTTTTCAGAAATGGAGGAATCAGGATGAGAAAAGATATTCGAGAAGGAGTGAAGAAACATATGATAGACGGCATCAAACCCAATTATGCCGCGTTAGCGAAGCAATACAGCTGTGACTACCGAACAGTCAAAGCAGTCTATCATGAAGCTTTAGAAGGAAGAAAAAGACCGGTACAGAGAAAAAAGCGGCCGAGTAAACTGGATCCCTATAAAGCAATTATTGAAGAGAAACTGAAAGACCAGTGCAGTGCGTATAGTATTTATAAATTTATTGAGAAGAAAGGATTTGAGGGGAGTTACAGTTTAGTCAAGCAATATTGCCGATCCTTTAAGCAAGAGAAAATTAAGAAAGCAACGGTACGAATTGAACATACACCTGGCCTGTCAGCCCAAGTTGACTGGAAAGAAGAAGTCAAAATGATCAGTAATCAAGGAGAAATCGTTACGTTTAATAT
>NZ_AUCD01000097.1 GCF_000429585.1 Atopococcus tabaci DSM 17538 | reverse complement strand
GGAAAAACGCACTTAGCGAGTGCACTGGGATATAAAGCTTGCCAAGAAGGAATTGAAACGCGGTTTTGGCGTGTGAGTGACCTTGTTCTTGAATTGGAGAAAGCATGGAAAGAAAACCAGTTAGAACGATTTAAAAAGAAATTTAACCGGGTACAATTAATTATCTTAGACGAAATGGGCTATGTCCCGTTTAATAAAAATGGTTCAGAACTGCTTTTTCAATTAATTAGTGATTGGTATGAAACAAAAAGCATTATCATTACCTCCAACCTAGAATTTAGCAGCTGGAACAAGGTATTTATTGATCCGCGCCTCACGTCGGCGCTGGTGGATCGGCTCATTCACCATGCACATATTTTGACCTTTACAGGTGAAAGCTATCGCTTGAAAAATGCTTTGTCAAAAATCGAATAATTAAATAGAAACTATTGGGGGGCAACATTGTGTACTTTTCGTTGCACAACTATGTACTTCTCTATTGCAAAACACAGGAGGTCTATTTTTTATGATCCAATATCGGAAAATATTGGAGTTGTATTTCAAGGGTGTTTCCCAGCGCACGATTAGTACGAGTGTCGGCAGCTCAAGAAATACGGTCTCTAATGTCGTCAAACGAGCCGAACAGATCGGGTTTACTCATTTGGCGGATACACATACCAATCAATGGCTGGAAGAATTTCTTTTCCCAGAGAAACAAGCGATTGAAAAAGGCTATTTCCCACCTGATTGGGAGACTGTCCACAAAGAGCTCCAAAAGAAAAATGTGACGTTAAAGCTGCTTCATATGGAGTATGCACAACGTGCACGTGATGGAGGGAAAATCCCTTACGCGTACCGGACATTCGCAGAGAACTACGGAAAATACGCAAAAAAATACAAAGCCACGATGCCCATCCACAGAAAGCCGGGTGAAATCTTGGAGGTCGATTGGGCGGGCAGCACCTTGTCCTTGAATGACCGAGCGACGGGAGAAAAGCTGACCGTTTATGTCTTTGTGGCCACTTTGCCCTACAGCCAGTACAGTTATGTAGAGGGTTTCTTGGATATGCAGTCTTCCAGTTGGTTGACTGGCCATATTCATGCATTTGAATATTTCCAGGGCGTTCCTGAGTCGATTGTGCCCGACAACTTGAAAACGGGCGTGAATAAACCAAAGGGAAGCGAACCGATTCTCAACGAAGCGTACCGAGAATTAGCGGATTATTACCATACCGTGATTGTACCGGGACGTGTCCGGAAACCAAAAGATAAACCGAGTGTGGAAGGAACCGTTGGGTTCATTTCCAGGCAAATCATTGCGGCTTTGAGAAATTATCAATGTTTTGATCTTCACGACTTAAACAAGCAAATCCGCAAGAAACTGGACGCCATTAATCAAGAAGCGTTTCAAAAGCGGCCGGGTTCCAGAGAAAGTGTGTTCAACGAAGAAGAGAAGCCTTACCTTCTTCCCCTTCGTTCCACACGTTTTAAATTGTCGGAATGGAAAAGTGCACGGGTCCAACCGAACTACCACATCCAAATTGACCGCATATATTATTCCGTTCCGTATGAGTACATCCAAAGCGAGGTAGATGTCCGCCTCTCCAAGGATTTAATTGAAGTATACTTCAAAGATATGCGAATTGCATCTCATAAAAGACTGACAGGGGCGGTCGGCCAATACGCCACTCTGTCAGATCATATGCCGGATAACCATCGGTTATTCCTGGAACATACACCCAAAAACAGCTTGGAATGGGCGGAAACCATCGGACCACACATGAAACAGTTGGTGGGTCTCTTCTTGGAAAAGAGCTCGGAGAAAAAAGCTCTCAATCAACTGATGAGTTTGCGGAGCTTGGCTCGTAAACACTCAAAGGAAGAACTGGAACTCGCAGCTCAAAACCTCTTGGTCGCGTCCTCTAATCCAACGGTTAGTGTGTTTAAGAGCATTCTCGCACGAAATAAGAAACGACAAAAAGCACAAGAAAATGGCACATTAACCACAGCGAAAACAAATGAAGAGTATGGATTTGTTCGCGGGGCACACTACTTTGGAGGGAAAACAACATGATGAACGAAGAAACAGTACGTAAATTAACGGAAATGAGAATGGGCGCCATGGCGGATTCTTATCAAGAACAAATGATGAATCCGGATTATCATGATATGCCTTTTGAGGATCGATTCAATTTGCTTGTCGATCATGAATATTCTCGACGCAAATCCAATAAGTTACAACGATTGATCAAACAAGCTCACTTCAGCGAACCCCAAGCAGCGATTGAAGACATTGAATACCATCCAGATCGTCATTTGGATAAGAACTTGATTCTTGAATTGGCCACTGGCACTTACCTCCAAAAGCACCTGAACATCATTTTTATGGGAGCCTCCGGAAATGGAAAGACTTGGTTGTCAAACGCCTTCGGTGTTCAAGCTTGCCGTCAACACTACAAAGTGAAATACGTCCGACTTCCAGAACTCTTGGATGAATTCATGGCCGCTAAGAATGAAGCGGACGGCAGTTTTCGAAAGTTGATTAACAAGTACAAAAAAGTCGACCTTCTCATCATTGACGAATGGTTACTGACGACTCTACCGGAAGAACACGTCTACACATTGTTTGAAATCATTGAAGCCCGTTTGAAGAAGACGTCTACCATCTTCTGTTCTCAAACAGCACCGGAAGGGTGGTACGAAAAGCTGGGTGACGCGTTGGTAGCGGATGCCATTCTGGATCGGATCGTTCATGATTCTTACAAAGTACTGATCGATGGAGAAATTTCTATGCGTGAACGTCACGGTTTGGGGGCATTCAAATGATTCCTATCGAAGCAAAAAATTGGATTGCTCATTATTAATTTCATCGCCATCTCGCCAATCAAGTGACGGAAGAATGAGAGTTGTTTCTGCTTTTTTATTATTTAGAAGAGGAAGAACCTTCGGCTGATCAAGTGGTTCAACAAGTGATTTCCTTTATTAAGGAAGCAATAGAAGACTAAGGCAAAGACCGCTGACAGTAAAAAATACTGTCAGCGGTCTTTGCACACGCATTGAGCGGCTCCATCTTCCGCATTCGCTGGCTCTAAACTCCGCACAGGTGGCTCTAATTGAATGCAATACTCAAAGACGTCTTGGCTCCGGCCATCGCCTATGCAGAAGACGGCTTCCCGCTTTCCCCGGTCATCGCCAAGTTTTGGAAACGGGCTGCGGTGAAATACGAAGCCGCCAAAGACTCCCTGCCTGAATTGGCTGAGTGGTTCAAGGTGTTCATGCCCGGCGGCAAAGTGCCGGAACTGGGAGAAGTGTGGTCTTCCCCGGAACACGCCGCCACTCTCCGGGAAATCGCCGAGACCAAAACGGAATCCTTTTATAGAGGAAAGTTGGCACAAAAAATCGCCCAAGCCTCGAAAGAAGCGGGCGGATTCTTAACGGAAGAAGATTTGGCTGCCTACCAGCCGGAATGGGTAGACCCGATCCAAGCACACTACCACGGGTATGACGTCTGGGAAATTCCGCCTAATGGACAAGGCATTGTGGCTTTAGAAGCCTTGGAGATGTTGGATGCGTTCGAGTTCCCTTCCAAAGGCAAAGTCGATATGTACCACCAACAAATCGAAGCCATCAAGCTGGCCTTTGCGGATGCACGGAAATATGTCACCGAAGAAACCCATATGCCCTTCCCGTCAGCCAACTTGTTGGATCCGGAGTATCTTGAAGAGCGCCGGAAGTTGATCACCGATGAAGCGCAGACACCGGAAGCCGGCAAACCGTTCGGCAGCGGGACCGTTTATCTGGCCACCGCCGACGGAGACGGCAACATGGTCTCCCTCATCCAAAGCAACTACATGGGCTTCGGGTCAGGAGTCGTTGTTCCGGGAACCGGCATCGCCATGCAGAACCGCGGCCACGACTTCGCGTTGGAAGAAGGCCACGTGAATGCCTTAGCCGGCGGAAAGAAAACGTACCACACCATCATCCCGGGATTCTTAACCAAAGACGGCCAGCCAGTGGGCCCGTTTGGTGTGATGGGCGGCCCCATGCAGCCGCAAGCACATGTCCAGATTGTCTCCAACACCGTCGATTTCCAACTCAACCCGCAGGCCGCATTGGATGCCCCGCGCTGGCAGTGGATGAAAGACAAAACCGTCACGGTGGAAAGCACCTTCCCCCACTACCTAGCTGTCAAGGGCAATTTAAAATTGTAGGTATTCGGCAATCTAAAAATGTAGGTTTTGGGCAATTTAATTAGTTAGTCACTTTTTAATTTTCCTTTTAGACGGTAGGACTTTCCAGTGATCTTAAAGATCTTCGCATGATGGACCAGTCGGTCTAAGATGGCAGCGGCTATTTCAGTGTTCTGGAAAAGCTCACCCCAGCGGGACAGTGTAATATTTGAAGTGACCATGGTTGTTTTCTGCTCATAACGCAAGGTGAGTAATTGAAAGAAGAGATCGGCCTCAACTTTTTGAATAGGCAGATAGCCAATTTCATCAATAATTAGTACATCATACCGTACGTACCGTTTGATCACTCGTTCGATTGTGCCTTTCTCATATGCTGCTCGCAAGCGCAAAAGGAGCTCATGACAACTGATAAATAAGGTCCGATGGCCCTGTCGACAGGCTTCAATGCCTAAGGCAATGACTAAGTGTGTTTTACCGACGCCTGGATTGCCAATAAAAATCAAATTTTCGTTCTTCTCTAAAAAACTGAGCGACTTTAAATCGAGGATTTCTTTTTTATTGATGCTGGGCTGAAAATCAAAATCGAATTCATCTAAAGTGGTTCGTTTAGGAAATCGAGCGCGTTTGATGACGCGCTCAACCTTCTGTTCTTTTTGAAAGACCAGCTCTTGCTCTGTGAGTTTTAAAAGAGCTTCAGTAAAGGGGATTTCTTGTTCATTTACGATATCTATGTAATTTGGCACATATTCTCGCATAAAGCCTAAATTTAAGGCTTCTAGATTGTTTAATAGTTTTTGATACGAACTACTCATCGATATCGTCCTCCAATAAATCCTATAATTTCATGCTTTGTTTGATATGTGCCTGTATTTCATCCTCTTCTTTGTGGCTCATGACGTCTGATTTTAAGATTTGAACCAGATCCTCTTGATGGTAATTCAATTTTTTTGTGGTTATCTGATGCGAACGAATCCGCTCTCCGTTATAATAGAAGTGCACGTGCTCTTCGTTTTCGGAAAGTTCGACTTCAACTTCTTTTCCGATATAACGAGGGTCGACAGAGTACTTACACTGACGGAAATTGACCATCGCCTCATTGGTGACTTTACGGGTAATAAAGTCTTCAAAGTAAGGTTTCAAAAGGTCTTTCTTCAATTTGTGTAGGTGCTCTTTTTCATTTATCTCCCACCGGAGATTGGGAATCTCATTGGTCGCCTGACTCACTTCTGAATTCATTTCTTCACATAATTCATTGACGATGTGGATTAAATCCACGCTGTCATAGAACTCGTGATTATAGACACGTAATCTTTCAACTGCTCGTGCGAGTGCTTCGACGCTGCCTTTGGTTTGTGGTCGAAAAGGCCGACAAACCATCGTCCGAAAACCGGCGTCTTTACTGAAGGCATAAAATCGTTCATTCAATTGGACTTTTGAGAATTGTGTTCTGGAATGATCTACGACTGTCTTCATATTGTCGAACCAGATTTCTTCAGGTACACCACCGGTGT
>NZ_AUCD01000096.1 GCF_000429585.1 Atopococcus tabaci DSM 17538 | reverse complement strand
GTGAATATATCGACCAGTCTAAATATACAAAAGCTTGCGAAACATTGGATAATGGCTTTGAAGATGCCTTTCAATACACGGTTATCGGAAGTGGCCACAATCGGCTAAAAAGCACCAACCTTCTTGAACGACTGAACCAGGAAGTCCGCAGAAGAGAAAAGATTATCCGGATTTTTCCCAACCGAGCGTCCGCCAATCGATTAATTGGAGCTGTCCTTATGGACCTTCATGATGAATGGCTTAGTTCTACAAGAAAATATATTAAGTTTGATCAATGAGAGACCAGTAAAACATTGTATAGTATTTTACACAGGATTATGGACTTGACTGATTATGGACTTGACTAAGTTATGACTACATAGAGTAAATTTTAAAATAGTCTTATCTTAATAACACTTACTTTTATCTCCACACATAATATTTTTATTTATTATATGAGTACTTTAAGAATATATATTATATACTGAGGGTACATAATAATTATAGACAGTAATGATTATATTGAAGACCTAGTATGGTTTGTAAGGCGAACACAGCGATTAAAGATACAGATAACCCAGAACAATTAAAAAGGTATATATTTTAGGAGTCAACACTGATATCACATAAAAAGAGGGGCGAACGTATATGAGTAAACATGAAAAAGACTGGTCACCAGAAATTAGAAAGATCGTTGATAACATGTCCACAGAAGAATTTGTAGACATGATAGATGACATCTATCAAACAGGAGATCAAGCTCAAAAAGATCGCATTAACAAATTTATTGAAGATGGAAAGGACGAGAATATCTCCCATGGCAAGAAATAAATATTTAAACCAAACTTTTCGTGTGCCTATTTTTGGTACACCCTAAATCGACATAAAAACAATAAATATATCTCATATTTATATGAGATATGATTATGTACCATGAGGTGGATTTCTAAGGGACTGAGAAATGTATTTTTATAAAGTGCACATCGTCTCTATCCAACTAACAATGTAAAATAGGAATTAGAAAACATTAGGCATTCTCAATTGTTGTAGAAAGGAAAGGTATATCAATATTGCGTAAGAAAACAAACATTCGACAAACAATCATCTGGACAGTAAGCATCCTTATTGCTATGGGTCTGGGGGCTTGGTGGATTTTGGAACTGGAAGTTCCTCAAGAAATAGAACTGGATGAGGTTCCTCGCCTTAATGCGAGAACGGTAGATCGTGTGGGACTGATTTTGCCTATTTCGGTAGAAGATCCAGGAATGGCTGACGCCGGCGCTACCTGGTACTTAAATTGGAGCCACGAACCGCACAAGGGGGTAGACATGGAGTTTGTTCCACTTGTCTGGGGCTATCCTGGAGACGAGCAAATAAGTATGGAATCTTTTAGCGAAATCGAACAGATTATTCGAGAGAATCCAGAACAATACCCCGATGACACCTTATTCTTAGTCGGTAACAAAATCAGTCTTTTCAAACAATCTATCTTAATCCAATGAGTCTTAAAGTCATAGATATAAACAATTTTATTGAAAATATCGGCATTTGCAAGAATATAGAATAGAGAATAGAGAATAGAGACTACCGATCGAAATCAATGCGGTTTGTATTATCATTTTCTAATAACTCAAAATTTTCTCAATTATCTAAGAAAAAAAGAGTTCACTTTACAATAATAATGACCTCTTTTTTATCTTATGAATGAATTTCCACTTCTTTTGCAAGAGCTAAACAGCCTAAAGTTCCAGCATTGTCTTCTAATTCAGGTGTAACGATATAATTTGTCAAAGAAGGTGTTTTTACATATCCCTGCATCAAATTTTCAAATGCTTGTTGGACTTTTTTAATCATATGATGTTGTTTCATTACTCCACCACCAAAAATTATGACGTCAGGAGAAAGCATCAACGTTGTATTATAAGCACATTGAGCAATGTAGTAAGCCTCTATATCCCATAGTTCATCATCTTGCTGGATATTCTGTCCTTTTTTCCCTGTTCTTTTTTCAATAGCAGGACCCGCAGCCATTCCTTCTAAGCAATTGCCGTGGAATGGGCAATTGCCCGTAAATGAATCTTTTTTGTGGGGCATTACCATCATATGTCCCATTTCCGGATGACTGAATCCTTCAACAAACCTGCCGTTTTGCAGAGCTCCGCCACCAATTCCAGTTCCAATTGTGTAATAAACAACACTGGATAACCCTTTTCCTTTACCAAATGCGTATTCTCCATATGCTGCAGCATTCACATCAGTTGTCCAAGCAATTGGCAGAGAGAAATGTTCTTTCATTGCTCCAACAAAATTAAAGTTTTGCCAAGAAGTTTTCGGTGTAGTTGTAATATACCCATAAGTTAAGGAGTCTTGATCAACATCGATGGGGCCAAAAGAGCCTATGCCAATACCCTTTAACTTATTTTGATATACTTTAAAAAATCTTATCACCAGTTCCATTGTTTCCTCTGGAGTTGTTGTAGGAAAACTCACTCGTTCAATGATTTCTAAGTCCTCATTAGCGACGGCACAAACAAATTTTGTGCCACCTGCTTCTATTGATCCGTACATTTTTTTCTCCTCATTTTCAGACTTCATCTATTCGTAAAAAATCTATTTCATATTTTACTGCAGTACTCTTTACTTCTTCGCTGGTTAAGAAAGAAACTTGGAACGCTCTTTCTGTCACTACCGAGGAACTTTTTATTAAAGGTGCATCAATAAACCCAGGGTGGTAAACTATCATAGGAATCTCAGCTTCTTTATTATCCAAAACAGTACTGAAAAAGGAGTCGTAAAGTACTTCCTCATCCTTCCCATTTTCAACTTGCATTTTAATGCCTTGATTATTCAGAAGGATCGTTCCACTTTTGACGTTGACGTCAACAAACAAAATTTCATTCTGTTCTGCTACAGCCTTTGCAGCAGAAAGAAAATTGGGATTTAATACAGCGTGGATATCGATATAGTGCGGAGCAAATCCTGTTATTTCTTTAAACCGATTGACTTGATTTTGAACCTCTAAAACAGCCTCATCGATATTTACAAAGTCTTTTACTGAACTACGATAGACGGCTGATTTTTTAAATTGTTTTTCTTCTATCAATGCGGGAACCTCTTCTATAGATGAAATCGGTTCTCCAGCACTGATATTTGCATGCAGCCCTAAACAGATATTATCATTTGCTATCAAATCATAACCATGTTTAGCGTACGGCATGTTGACCATCAAGCCTACATTATTAACTATACCTTGCTTAACAGCTTTAGCTATTCCATAATTGACTGCTTCTGAATACCCTAAGTCATCAGCTCTTACTATTACGTTCATAACATTACTCCTTTTCGAAAGTTCTAGAAAAAAATGTAGAAATATCATTCCATGCCATTTCTGACTTTTCAGAATTAAATTCTTTAAACCACTTATGAGTAAATCCATGATGACAATTTTCATACATTTTATAGAAAACTGTACTACCTGCATTTACTGCTTTAGTTACAAACTCCTCTTCTTGTTTCCTTAATGGATCATACTCAGCAGAGAGCATAAACGTTTCTGGTAAAAGCGATAAATCATCGTTTATCTGGGATGCTAACGGCTCTTTGGCTTTTTTCAAATCTGTAAGGTACCACTCCACGTACTGGGTCAATCGTTCTGTCGCATGACTTTTTGTAACTATAAACTCTTCTAAATCAACTATGGGATAATCTAAAACCATACTGGTAAAATCGATTTTATTAAGTTCTTTGTCTAGTAATGATAGGGAACATGCAATACTTGCTCCTGCACTATGTCCCAAAATAGAGATTTTTCCTGGATTTAGTTGCATATCTTCTGCTCGTTTTTTGATTTCTAGGATGACATCATAGGTGGAATAAATCGCACTGGGGTATTTGAATTCAGGAGCTAAACAATAATCAATATTTATGACTGCACAATGACAGTTATCAGCAATCGACTGACAGTAAATTCCGTCCTGTTCACAATACCCAAGAACGAAACCACCACCGTGAAGATTGATAACAATTGGCAGATCATGGTCATAAATATAATCTATAGGCCTGTAGATATAACAATCAACGAACCCTGCTTCTTTCGTGCGAACAGAAAACTTATCAAAATTCCCCTTTAACTTCTCATCGATAATATAGCCATAGTTGTTTTTTTCTTTTTCTTTTCGATAGTCATAAATAGCTAAATCTTTTTCCAACAAAGTATTTCACCTACTCTTTTCACATTGTTTTTTTAACCAATTTATAACTAGAGGGATCCACATGCTAACTTCTAAGCTGATATCCTCTTGACTACTAGCGTATAAATCCGTTGCCAAAGATAAGCCATGTTTCCCTTCTTCAAATAAATGGTATTCACAGTTAATTTGTTTCTCTTGCATACTGAGCACAAATTTTGTAGCATTTTGAGGATCAATCACCTCATCCGTTCTTGTAGTCCAAATAAATGTAGGTGGAGTATGCTGATTTACCGAAGAGACCATGTCTAGTTTCTCAAATTGCTTTTCAGTAGGTTTAATTGTCCCATAAAGACAGTCATAGATATACTTTGTCTGGTGTCTGATCGAATTGTTATCCGCAGTATTCGACAAAATATATTCTTCTATATCTCCTTTGAGCATTGGATACCCTAAGATAGTCCCCTTTGGTTTTAACTCATCTTTTTGAGGAACAAAAGAAAGCTGTTCCATGAGTTCTTTATCTTTCCACCTGTTTCCTAATGAAGCTGCTATATGCCCTCCAGCAGAAAATCCTAAAATAAAAATATTTTCCTTATCAATATTCCATTCCTCTGCATTTTGATGAATCAAATGCATGGCTTCCATCAGTTCAATGATTTGTTGGGGATACTTAGCATTCCTATTTATTGGAGGAACTGCTTTTAAGTCAACCATCCTCTCCTTAAAATAAGTAGAATATTTCAAAACAAAAGAATGGTATCCTTGAGACATAAATTCTACGGCGACTGCTTCTCCCTCTTTGGTGGCAGTTGTCAGATAGCCTCCGCCCGGACAAATAATTATTGCAGGACGCTTCTTTTTTACTTTATAAGAGATTTCACCATCCAAAATATAAGTTGATAGAATAGCAGTTTTCTGTTTGTTTAAGTTTATTTTTTTATGAATCACATGAACACTCCCATTAAAAAATGTTGAACAAATTAGTTAAAAGACCCCCAGATAGGTTTAAAACTTCTGGGGGTCTTTTTATCACTATACTATATCTACTTTGCTAAAAACGAGAACATGTTATCCATCATTTTATCCCAGAATAAAACGTCATGTCCGCCAGACTCTTCAATAAATTCTACTGGTATATTATTCTCTTTTAATATGTTTATAAAATCCACATCATTATCATAAACTAATTCATCTTCCTGTCCGCAACAAATGAACATTTCAGGAATTTCTTTTCCTTCGTTTTTTGAAGCAAGTATGGCTGTTTCTGGATGATTTATAGAGTTTAAATGCGTTTCTCGATCGCCAAACAGTCCGTCTAGAAACTCTTGAGTAAAAGCACTACTTCCGTTATCCAATATTTTGTAAAAATCAAAACCAGGTGACATCATTGCAATTTTACTAAAGGATTCACTATTCTTCAATCCGTTGACCAATGCTGTATGTGTCAATACTTTGGCGGAAACTTTTCTCTAGAGATGGTAACTCTTCAATTTTAATATTAAAATGGCTCGTTCTGTGTGTTTCATTACCCAAACATTTTCTTCAGTTGTCCCATTGGACTTGATGTGGAACTATAATTAGCTATTTCACCTATTTTAACCCCTATAGAAGGACGATGAATCTTTTTCAAAACAGCTCTAACAGCCCCTTTAAATTCAGGGACAATGGTTTGTTCAAATGCAGGTAGTTCCGCTCTCAAAGCTTCTAAAAGCGTTCCG
>NZ_AUCD01000095.1 GCF_000429585.1 Atopococcus tabaci DSM 17538 | reverse complement strand
GAACCTGCTCAGAAAAAAATCAGAAGTTTCTGAGGTTTATTTGGTTTGCCTTCTTTTCTTTGTCCACCAATAAAATGGTGTAAGAGTAGAAATTTCTGGAGGAATAGGGAGTGCTTGGAGCCATGTCGAGGACGAAATGCGAATTACGGAGCGTCAGTGCTTCAGCGCTTACGCTCCGTTTGAGGCTTGAGAGCCTGGAGACTAGAGGCTCCAGGCGGTCCCATGGCTTTTCTCCAAGCACCCCCCGTCCATTCCGAAGGAAATTTCCTTGTTCAACCACGTTTGACTTGACTAAACGTAGGAAAGAGAGCGTGACAAAATGCGTTTTCGCTATACTATTCGGAAACGCAAAAGAGGTCAGGACAATTGTCCCGACCTCTTTTGCATTCATTTAATTTTCTTCTCGATCGTGCAGGCCTTTTTCTTTTTGGATTCTTTTTAGTTTATCAGGTGTCACGTCTGAACCTTCTTCGTCGACAATTTTCATGCCTTCAATATGGTTTCTGAAGCCATTACGGAAAGCTTGGATATATTGTTCCCGCAACTTCAGTTGTTCAATTTTTTCATCTTCTGTCAGACCTTCATTGCGTGATTTCCGAGCCAGATGATTGATGCGGTCTAATTGGTCTTTCTCCAGCATGGGCTCTCCTCCATTCCATTCAAAATTCACTGCCATTCTATATACTATAGCAAAATAGTCTCTACTGTCCACCACAAATCGCAAAAAGCGAACGTTTGTTTGATTCGTAATGGAAATTGTGTTAAACTATAACAGAAAAATAGAATGAAAGAGGTGGAACCTCCGTGAAGAAACCAGAAACCAGACAACTTGAAGTACTTAGATACATTCACC
Organism: Atopococcus tabaci DSM 17538; assembly: GCF_000429585.1. GTDB lineage: Bacteria > Bacillota > Bacilli > Lactobacillales > Carnobacteriaceae_A > Atopococcus > Atopococcus tabaci. The sequence goes on along the minus strand of NZ_AUCD01000095.1, from coordinate 5,126 downwards.
AACAAGTCACTGCAAAAGGGTACCCTCCAACTGTACGCGAAATTGGAGAAGCCGTATCCCTTTCTTCCACATCGACTGTTCATGGCCATTTATCCCGTTTAGAAAAAAAAGGCTACATCCAACGCGACCCAAGTAAACCCCGGGCGATTGAATTGACAGCGGTGGGATTGGAAAAAATAGGCGTTAAAAATGAAGACAGAAAAATTCCACTGCTTGGAGTCGTTGCAGCCGGGGAACCGATTTTGGCTGTGGAAGACGCAACCGATCACTTCCCTCTGCCGGATGACTTTGCATCTGAAACAGATACTTTGTTTATGTTGACAATCCGCGGAGACAGTATGATCAATGCCGGCATTTTAGACGGCGACCAAGTGATTGTCCGGAGACAAGCCAGCGCAAACAACGGGGATATTGTGATTGCGATGACTGCAGAGGATGAAGTAACATGTAAGCGACTCTATAAAGAAAAAGGACATGTACGTCTGGAACCGGAAAACGACATGCTTGAACCAATTATTTTGAATGAAGTGACGATTCTCGGTAAAGTTATCGGACTCTACAGAAGCCGTGTTTTCTAATCGAATATGTGTATCAAAAAATCATCCGCCAGAGATTGGCGGATGATTTTTTTGTTAATATTGCATCAAAGTAAAAATGTCGTATTCTTTAATTTTGTCGCGGCCTTTCAAATCAGTCAACTCAATAAAGAATGCTGTTCCGACCACTTCACCGCCAAGCTTCTCGATCAATTCAATCGTAGCAGCAATGGTTCCACCGGTAGCAAGCAAATCGTCCGTCACCAACACTTTTTGTCCGGGTTTGATGGCGTCTTTATGAAGTTGAAGAACATCTTTTCCATACTCCAACCCATATTGCACTTCAACCGTTTCACGAGGAAGTTTGCCTTTTTTTCTGCACGGTGCAAAACCGATTCCCAAATTATAAGCAACCGGACATCCGACGATGAACCCTCTCGCTTCCGGTCCAACAATCATTTCCGCGCCTTTTTCTTTGGCATAGTCCACAATCTGCTGCGTTGCATAACGGTATGCTTCCCCGTCTGCCATCAAAGGAGAAATGTCCCTAAAAACAATTCCTTTTTCAGGAAAATCATCGACTCTTGCGACATATTTTTTTAAATCCATTTGCATTATTCCTCCGTTTAAACACTTCAAACAGCAACCATCATCCATTGATTCAGCATCTCGGCCAGTTCATTGAATGAACTGTATAAAAGTGTTTCTTCCGTCTGCATTCTCTTCAATCGCTGTCTATAGGTGTTAGTTTGAGTTAAATCACTTTTATCCGGATTGTCCACTTTATTAAGGACTCCATTGTCTATTGTAACAAATCCTGCCTCAAAAAACACTAAAAGAATAAAGTCCAACGTAGACCGGTCTAGTTTCAAGTGTTTTGCTAAAAGATCCGCTTTGTTTTTCACGTCTATATCTTGATGAGTAGCGATGTATTTATAAACTTCAGCAAACATCTTTCGATTGGGAATTCCTTTTGTGAAGGCTTCTTCATTCGAGTGGAAACATGCGTATACATTCACAGTGCCGTTTCCATTCAGCACGGCTTTGATAAGCTCCAAATTATCCGGGCAGTCAATAAAAACAATCGTGCTTTTCGTTGTTTGACACTTCATTCCTGTCTCCACAGAATCAACATAAGCATATTCTGATCCATTTGGAACTTTATTTGCGGACGATTTCAAAAGACGTTCATTGAAAAAGACATACAAAGCGTCTGAGAGTCCCCAAATATCCGCAGGCAGTTGTTTGCCTCGTTTATCAATGAACTGCGGAACGTCCGACCGTAAATCCACAATGCGCATCTGTGGTTTCCGGTTGCCGTTCCATTCGTTGATTTCCAATTCCCCGACCACAGAAATGGTGGCATTGGGCCCAAGTTCATCCACGTATTTCCCTAATCCGAAACCTATCCCATCCAAGGCAGACTGTTCTTTTTCCAGCGTACACTTCAAGTGCGTGCTGTCGGCTCCGATTTTTCGCGCTTGAACAGCTTGTGCGTCACGCACTAAAAAGACGGGTGCAGGGTTTCCTGTCCCGAAAGGAGCCAACTGAGAAAGTTCTTCCAATGACTGTATCGAAACGTCTTTCACTTCGCATTCCACATGGACGGCCAACTCTTCTTGGAAAGGTTCGCCTCCGTTGATCTTTTCAGCATAGATGTTCAACTCTTCTCTAAGCTGTGAAACATTCTCAACCGGCATGGACAGGCCGGCCGCCATGTGATGGCCTCCGAAAGCAGTGGTGAGCTCTCTGGAACGGTCAACGGCTTCATAAAGATGGAAGGATTCTACGCTCCGTCCCGAACCTTTTGCAATACCGGTCTCCGGGTTCACACTCAATAAGATTGTCGGTTTGCCCGTTTTGTTTACCACTCGGCTGGCCACAATTCCGAGCACGCCTTCATGCCAGCCCTCTTTAGCCAAAACATGAACATACGTGTCATCAGAAGTGCGGCTGATTTCTGCAAACACCTCTTCTGCGATGGTTGAAACCAATTGTTTTCTTTCTTCATTCTTGTCGTTCAACAAACCAGCTAATTGCGCAGATTCGTCTGGATCGATGGACAGCATCAATCGCACTGCCGGGGACGCATCTCCCATCCGTCCGATTGCATTCAAACGGGGGCCGATAGCGAATCCGATACTGGTTTCGTCCAACTCACTCGCTTGGATGCCGGCCTTCTTGTACAACTCAATCAACCCGATTCGCTGCGTGGTCCGCAGAGCCATCAATCCAAGTTTGACTATCGCTCTGTTTTCATCCATCAACGACACTAAATCCGCCACTGTTCCAATTGCCGCCAAATCCAGCATTTCCCACGGGATTTCTCCCAACAAAGCAGTCGCGACCTTGAACGCCACTCCTGCGCCGGAAAGATCCCCAAATGGGTAAGCGCCTTTTGGATGGCGTGGGTGGATAACAGCATAAGCTGTCGGCAATGACTCAGGAATTTCATGGTGGTCAGTCACAATGACATCCACTCCCAATTCCTTTGCCCGCTGAACCGCATCATGTCCGGCCACTCCGTTATCACAAGTAACAATCAAATTGGTGCCAGCTGAAATGATTTTTTCAAATGCTTCGGTATTTGGACCATACCCTTCCACAAATCGGTTTGGTATGTAGTAATCTACGTCTGAGCCGATTGTCTCAAGCGATTCCACCAAAATTGAGGCGCTTGTCACACCATCCGCGTCGTAGTCTCCATAGATTGTGATTTTTTCTCCATTTGTAATGGCTTCGGTGATTCTTTCAATTCCTTTATCCATGTCATGAAGCAAATAAGGATCATGGAACCACGTTTCATCCGGCTGCAAAAAATGACGGATCTGTTCTTCTGTATCTAATCCACGTTGTAGGCACAACGCCGAAAAAAGTTCGGAAGATCCGGTGGCTTTACTGAGTGCTGCCACTTCTTTTGAATCTGGTTGGCCTAATTTCGTCCATTTTTTATGCGATTTTATCACTTCTCTCACTCCCATCAGCCTTTCTATTATAGCAGACAACTAGAAAGAGCGGTAGAGTGAAAGAAATGAGAAGGAGGAGACCTGCGCGGGTCTCCTCCTTCTCCTGAGTCATTTTTATATTATTCGTCTTCCAACAACTGCACGCCTACCCCAATCAAACCTGGGCCGGTGTGGACTCCCAATGCCGGGCTGACTTGATCAAAGAAAATTTCTTTGAAGTTGGCCAGTCGGCTCATCAGTTCTTGTTTAATTTTTTCTGCTTCTTTTACAACTCCTTCGCCACCGTAGACCAAAGCAAGGTTGTATTTCTTCGATGGTTCAGCAAACTCCTGAGCCAATTGAACCATCTTTTCAATACTTTTCTTCGTGCCGCGTACTTTGGCGACTGTGTAGTAGATGCCTTCGTCGTTGCATGAAATGATCGGTTTCAAGTTCAACAAACTGCCTACAACGGAAGTAACCAAACCGATTCGTCCACCCTTTTGCAGGTATTCCAATGTCGGGACATGGAAAAAGACTTTCGACCGTTCGACCATACGCAACAATTTCTCTTTGATTGTTTCCCATTCCACATCTTCATCGGCCAGACGGGCTGCTTCAATCGCTGCAAACCCGCTTCCGATGCCGATGTTTTTCGTGTCCACCGCAAAAATGTCCAAACCTTCATAATCTTCTGCAACTAAGCGGACCATGTTGTACGTACCGCTCAAGCCGCTTGAAATGGTGACCGCCAATACTTTTTCATATCCTTCTGCTTTGATTTCATCCAAAAGTTGTTTGATGTCATCTGCTCCTGGAAGAGAAGTCGTCGGGATTTCGTTTTTCATTTTTGTGTACACTTCATCAGCTGTGATGGTCACCTTGTCGATGTATTCCCCTTCTTTGAAAATGATTTTCAAAGGAATCACTTTAACATTGTATTTTTCAATGATCTCTTTTGGAACATCGGACCCTGAGTCAGCTAAAACCGCAATTTTTTGTTTGTTCATTAAAACTCCTCCTTATATTAAAACCAGCTTGTTGCTGTTATGGAATCGTGGTAAGTATCTTCTGCGCCACAACTTTTGCGGCGGCTGCCATCGCTGCGTTTCTCATCAGCATCAGGTAATCTTCTTCGTGAGGCGGGCAAACATCTAGTGTATGAGCCAACAAATACGATGCTGAACGACGCAATGCGTATTCTTGCTCTCTGCAAAACAAATCATACGCCTCACGAGTACCGCTGACGGATGCTTGATGCATGATCCCTTTTTTTATTTCAGGTATTGTCAGCACTTGCTTGAGAATGGTAATGGCAATCAAATAAGGGTTCTATGTCAAATAGTGTTGGTGAGCCTATTGAGAGGTCAAAGTGAATTCGTCACTTTGACCTTTTTTTTTCATTAAGCTACTTCTTCGTCTTCGAATGTCAACGGCCTTGGTTGGTGACGGGACACCGTTAATTTGTAACTGATCAAAATTCTGGCCCGTAAGTTGTAAAAGTTCCGGTACCCATACCCCGATCGTTTGATATTTTTGATTTTATTATTCATTCCTTCAATCGCTCCATTTGACAGGGTATACGTGAACGCATGCCGAATGGATTCGCGGTAGGTTTCCATTGTTTGAAGAATGGTCCGGACCC
>NZ_AUCD01000094.1 GCF_000429585.1 Atopococcus tabaci DSM 17538 | reverse complement strand
GACGATTTGGTGCCATGCTTGATGATGTCCTTTGACGACTCGTTTTTCACACCGCATGCAGGACACCCGTCAGGGCGGTACGTCAACGTTCCGTGGAGGACCATGTGGTCTACACCGCTTTTCTTTTGGGTGGTGACCGGTTGGTCGTCCAATACGATATTTTTCTCTTTCAATCCGAGCAGTTCTTTTGTAAAATGAAACTGGGTCATGTGAATCCTCCTATCGTTTGGTTGTGGTAACTTAATTATAGGGGTTCACTGGCCTTTTTACATTTTAAACACACAAAAGGTGCCGGTGAACCATTTGATTCACCAACACCAAATATTATAGAACCCTCATAAGCAGAGTCTTTTTACAATCAAAAAAAGCCTTTGTTTGGAATGGACCATACATCCACTTCAAACAAAGGCTTTTCCATGTCATTTCTTAATGGAGATAAGCGGGCTCGAACCGCTGACCTCTACACTGCCAGTGTAGCGCTCTCCCAACTGAGCTATACCCCCGTAAAGGAAATGATAAGCTTCATTTCCCGACAAGAATCATTATAGCAGATTCAACTCCTGTAATGCAAGAGCAATTCCATGTTTATTATTTGTTTTTGTCACGTAATCGGCTTCCGCCTTCACTGCATCCACTGCGTTCCCCATTGCAATTCCCAATCCGACTTTGGAAATCATTTCGTAATCGTTCAGTCCATCACCGAAAGCCACTACATCTTCCGGTTGGTATCCTTTTGCTGTGGCGATTTTCATGATGGTCGCTGCTTTCGATCCATCTTTCGGCAGAATGTCCACACCTGTCTCATGCCATCTGATAAACCGAAAATGAGGGAATTGCCCTTCTTCATAATCCCCTTTGTCTTTTTCATCATAAAACACCAGCGCTTGAGTGAGATCATGCCGTTCGTGAAAAGAAAAATCCGATTCCGGAACTTGGAAACCAACTGCGCTCATGCCTTCCTCCAAGCGGCTGTCCACTTCTTTATGCCGTCTTTTAAGCTGTTCAGCTGTTTCATAAACAATCGGGTGCCCTTGTGCATCGGCCACCAGCAAAAGTCGTTCGAAATCTTCCTTATCTAAAGGATTTATATAAACCTGTCTTCCGTGATAAAACGCTGCGGCTCCATTGCACACCACATAGTTGTCCATTTCCAGTTCTTCAATGATGTCTCTGGCCATCAAGGCATTTCTCCCTGTAGCAATGGCCACTTCATGTCCGCGTTCCCTTAATGTGGCAATCGCTTCTTTTGTGCTGTTCAGTATTTGATTGTCGTCCGTCAAGAGTGTTCCATCGATATCGAAAAAGATAAGTTTATTAGTCATGAGCTGCCCCTTTTTAACAATTGTCTGACTCCTCAATCATAATATAAACGCTTCAGGAAAACCAGCCTCTTTCTTCCGACTCTTGCTCGAAATGAAACCCCTTTCCTAGAGGCATAAAGAGATTGCTTCCTATACTTAAGAAAATAACTGTGGTAAAATACTAGTAGCTGTTGATATTTTCAACATAATGGAGCGGACAAAAAGAATGGCGGAGTTCTGTCTCTTCCATTCTATATTATTACGTGATTATAAATGAATTGAAGGAGTATATGTATATTATGAAACCTAATGTAAAAAATAATGAAACCGCCGTATTCGCAGTCGGAGGACTGGACGAGATCGGAAAAAACACGTACGGCGTCCAATTTCAAGATGAGTTGATCTTGATCGATGCAGGGATCAAATTCCCGGAAGACGATTTGTTGGGGATTGACTATGTTATTCCAGACTACACGTATCTTATCGAAAACCAGCACCGCATCAAGGGCTTGTTCATCACCCACGGACACGAAGACCACATCGGGGGCATCCCGTTCCTGTTGCGTCAAATCAATGTGCCGATTTATGCCAATCCTTTGGCAATGGCGTTAATCAGAAATAAATTAAACGAACACAACTTGCTGCGCTCTGCTGAACTCCATGAAATCAACGAAGACTCGGTCATCAAGTTCAGAAAAACATCCGTCAGCTTTTACCGTACAACACACAGCATCCCGGAAGCGTTTGGGATTGTGGTACGCACCCCTTCCGGAAATGTCGTCCACACAGGAGACTTCAAGTTTGATTTCACTCCTGTAGGCGAACCGGCGGATTTGCACAAAATGGCCCAAATCGGAGAAGAAGGCGTGTTGGCATTGCTGTCAGACAGTACCAATGCCGAAATTCCAAGCTTCACCAAATCTGAACGAATCGTTGGAGACACGATTGACAGCTTGTTGAAAAAAATTGACGGGCGAATCATTTTTGCGACATTCGCTTCCAACATCTCCCGTATCCAACAACTGGTCAGTGCAGCAATCAAAACCGACCGTAAAATCGCGGTTTTTGGCCGCAGTATGGTGGCCGCTGTAGAAAACGGACGAGAGCTGGGGTACATTGATGCTCCTGAAGAAACCTTTGTTGAGGCGAACGAAATTAACCGGTTGCCCGACAACGAAATGGTTATTCTATGTACAGGTTCGCAAGGTGAGCCAATGGCCGCGTTGAGCCGCATTGCAAATGGTACCCACCGTCAAATTTCTATCCAGCCTAATGACACAGTGATCTTTTCCAGTTCTCCTATTCCGGGGAACACCACGAGTGTGAACCGTGTCATCAACCAACTGATGGAGGCCGGTGCTGAAGTTGTCCATGGTAAATTGAACAACATTCACACTTCTGGACACGGTGGACAAGAAGAACAAAAACTAATGCTTCGGTTGATGAAACCGAAATTCTTCATCCCTATTCACGGTGAACAGCGTATGCTGCGGATTCACGCGCAATTAGCACAACAAACCGGTATTCCAAAAGAAAACTGCTTCATCTTGGACAACGGAGACATTGTGGCGTTGACAGAAGACAGTGCCCGACATGCTGGATCTTTCGAAGCTGAAGACGTCTATATTGACGGAAAAGGTATTGGCGATATCGGAAACATCGTTTTGAAAGACCGCCATATGCTTTCAGATAACGGATTGGTAGTCGTGGTGGCAACGATTGACGAGAAAAACAAACGCGTACTTGCAGGTCCTGATATCATTTCTCGTGGATTCATCTATATGAGAGAATCAGAAGATTTGATTCAAGAAGCACAAAAAGTCGCCTTCAACAGTATCCAACAATCTTTCAAGAACAAACAAATGAGCGAACACAAGCTGAAAAATCAGTTGATTGATTCCATGAAGAATTTCTTATACGATCGAACTGAGAGACAACCAATTATCTTGCCGGTAATTATGCCGGTCTAATCGAAACAGAACACCAAAAGAGTGGCTGGAATCCTTCCAGCCACTCTTTTTCTGTCTTTTCTATTCCACTAAACTGTGTTTATAAGCGTATATCGCTGCCTGTGTCCGGTCTTCTACTTCTAATTTAGACAAAATATTGGATACATGGGTTTTGACGGTTTTCAACGTGATGTACAACTCGTCGGCGATTTCTTGATTGGAATAACCCTGAGCGATTAACAACAGAACTTCCATCTCCCGGTTGGTCAACTCGGTATGCAGAAATGCGGTCCTCTCATTTTCAGTGGAGCTCAACTTTTCCGTTACTTCTTCTTCGAACACTTTTTTTCCATCATGAATCGATCGAATGGCCTCAGCAATGTCGCTGGCTGTCGATGTTTTTAGTAAGTATCCCGATGCTCCAGCTTCGATCGCTGGATACACTTTCTGGTCGTCGATAAAACTGGTTAAGATAATGATCTTGGCTTCCGGCCATTGCTCCAAAATACGTTCGGTCGCTTCAATGCCGTCCATCTCTTCCATCAACAGATCCATCAGGATAATATCCGGGCGCAACGCGAGCGCCATTTCGACTCCTTCTGTTCCGTCTTTTGCTTCTCCTGCCACGTCCATGTCTTCTTGGACCGATAAATAAGAAGACATTCCTAATCGGACCATTTCGTGGTCATCTACCAATAGTACTCGTATCATAATCTCCCTCCACTTTTTACAAAACTCCGCTCAGTTTTTTTCCTGTTTTTACTCAAGCATCTGTCACAATAGGAAGAGTCAATTCCACTTTGCTCCCTTGCTCAGGAAATGAAATGACCTTCATCGTCCCTCCAAGGCTGTGAATTCGCTCTTTTACATTTGACAACCCATAATTTCCTGTCTTTTTCTTCGCAGTATCAAAGCCTACTCCATCATCGATCACTCTTAAAGATAAAGTTTGATCATATACTTTCATGTACAATTCCAGTTCTTCCGCTCTTGCGTGACGCAAAATATTCGATAACAATTCTTGTACAATGCGGAATAAATGATCTTCTACTTGGGGCGGCAAGGTCACTTCATCCACTTCCCATTTTATGGAACTGGATATTTTGGTGCTGAGTTCTTTCAGCAGATGTTCAATACCTTGTTTCAATGAGTTGCCTTCCAGATTAATCGGCCGCAGATGAAGGAGGAGTGCCCGCATTTCTGACTGGGCTTCGTTCAATATGGTCTGTATCGTCAGCAACTGCTTTGCAGTTGATTCCGGAACAGATTCAATCTGCTGGTTAATCGCAGACAACAACATCATAGCAGCAAACAATTGCTGACTGACAGAGTCATGGAGTTCCCTGGCGATGCGGTGCCGTTCTGTCTGCAGAATTTCTTCTTCTGTTTTTCCCTCTGGCAACTGCGTCTTTCCGCTGTCCTCCATAGCTCGTTTTGACATTTCAGTTAATTTGGATTGAATTTCCGAGATGCTTTGCATAATGTTTTTTCTCTTTTGATCATAAAAAAAGGTCGAGGCAGCTGCCTGTGTGTTTACTTCCTCCGTATAACGCCTCTCCACAATTTTTCTTACATCCATTTCAATTTTATCTAAGAGGCGTTTTTCTGTGCGCACCTTTCCAACAAAAGTAAATCCGCTGAATAAGCAGGCGAAAATGACAAGATAAAATAAAAGCGGAAAATACATAAACCGCCCTTGAATTACCCGTAAAAACCATCCTTCTTGTAAGATGGAATAGCTGACTAAAAGAGACAACAAGAAAAGAAGGAGAAAGAAAAAGATAAAACGACGAAACAAAACAGCAAGTACGGTTTTCTTTTTTTCTGATGTCATACCCGAATGACCTCCACATCTCCCACCAAGACGTTTATGACTAGTTTCAGCTTTCTTGTTTGATCGTGATAATCCTTGCTTTTCCATTTGATGTTTTCGTTTTTCAAGTCCATTGTGTCCTCTCCCACTAGTAATCTTCCGGAAAGCGCACTATGATCTACAAAAACCCCAATTCCTTCCGGTACTAGCACTCGTGTTTTTCCCAGTCCTTTACGGATGAGGACTACATTCTGTCCTTTTTGAAGGATTGTATTTTCTAAGTCAATAATTGTATCACCTGCGAATTGGGAAAAATTGATGTCTTCCCACTCATAAATATTTTCACCGATGGTTTGCCCGCCGATCCACGGAAATGTTCTTTTCACCTCAAAAGGGCGCTGCTTCTCTTCTGCACGAAGAGTCACAAATTGTTTTTCCTTCCAAGGTATGTCAGAAAAGAAAGCTCCAGACTCACCGATAAACACCGCGTACAATTTTCTTGAAAAGAAAATAACGGCAATCACCAACATAATCCAAATCGCATTCGTAGATAACAATGCAAATACCAACAGCGCTGCTCCGATAAAAAAGGACAGTCTGCCTTCTCCAAAGAAAGAAAAGCGATTGCTGAATATCAACAAAAGTCCGCCTACCACCAAAAACAACAGAAATGTATTCGTGAATAACTGATATAGAAGCCAAACAAACAGTACAGCTTCAATTGTCAGGAAGATTTTCCAACTATTAGACATGTCATTTGCGTTCCTTCCCATATATTTCCTTTAGTATAACGTTTTTTCGCCGAACACGCACCTACATAAAAAGCGTCTTTTTTGAACAAAATTGTACAATATAAACCGATGAGTAAACACCTATTTTATACAAAAAACATACTAAGATTAGTAGGTAGAAACCTCGACGGGGGTTTCTGCCTACTATTTTTTCTTTTATAGAAGTATAGTAAGGGTGAAAGGAAGCTCGAACAAGCTCTCGAGGACCACGAGTCCGAAACAAAAACAGAGCTCCTTCACTGTCATTTCTCAATCAGGTTTAAGTATGTGGGACCATGAGTCCGGGTAAAGGAAATGGGATACGAAATGAAGCAGTGAGGGTCTTTCAATGTGAAGAAGAAAGAGAGGAACCCAAATGACCTATGTACTGGCATTAGATGTTTCTATGGGAAAGAGCTACGCCGTATTATACCA
>NZ_AUCD01000093.1 GCF_000429585.1 Atopococcus tabaci DSM 17538 | reverse complement strand
GATCCAGAGAATGCGCCGCAAAAGGCGCTTTACTATAATGAGAAGTATCAAATTTTGAAAAATACAGAAGCAGAAAAGCTTTTATCTAAAGAAGGTTCAACAATCTTTGCCAAACGAAAGATTGATGTTGAGCCAGTCTTTGGCCAGATAAAGGCTAATTTAGGGTTCACTCGATTTAACCTAAGGGGTAAATCGAAGGTAAAAACAGACATCGGGTTGGTCTTGATGGCCAACAATCTGAAGAAATATGCAAAAAATAATGTAATAAAATAAGAGAACTTACAAATTCTTTGACAGAAAATGTAAGTTCTCTTTTATTTTAGAATCCAGGACCTTTTGTCCCAGCCTCTTTTTTGTTTAGAGTAAACTTCCCACGAAAACCCTCTTTCTTGACACTCAGAAAAGGGAGACGTACAATGAAGTTGAGATTACAAGCGTAAACGAATAGGGGGAGCTACGATGAAACACACGCATCACCATAATCACGAAGGCCACGAGCACGATGCACACGTTCATTCTGCACACAGCCCTGACCACAGCGAACACTCTCACGGCCATAAGGACCATGAAGAGCACAAACGCCATGTCCACCATGCATACCACGAGGAACAGGTGGAAGAAGGGATTCACGATGCCCATGCGCATCATGACCATGGGGATCAGGACCACCATGATCACATGGGGCACGGACACCACCATCATCACGGAAACTTTAAAGAAATCTTTTTGAAGTCTCTGCCAATTGGTTTGGTTATCTTACTGCTGTCGCCGCTGATGGGAATCGATTTGCCGTTCCAATTCTCGTTCCCGTATTCAGACATCGTGGCGGCAGTTTTGGCGACCGTCTTGTTTTTCTACGGCGGAAAACCGTTTTACCAAGGAGCGCTGGATGAATTTAAGCAGAAAGAACCCGGGATGATGGCGCTCATCACATTAGGGATTACCGTTTCCTATTTGTACAGTATATACGCGGTTGCGGCGCGCTATGTCACGGATGCCCATCCTATGGACTTTTTCTTCGAATTTGCATCATTGATTTTGATCATGCTCTTGGGGCATTGGATTGAAATGAAAGCAGTGGGTGAAGCAGGGGATGCACAGAAATCACTGGCCGAACTGCTGCCGAAAGATGCGCACGTCGTCGTGGAAAACGATAAAATCGAAACCCGCCCTGTTTCCCAATTGAAAGTGGGCGATGTGGTACGCGTGCAGGCCGGAGAAATTATTCCGGCAGACGGTGTCATCCAAAGAGGAGAAACCCGCGTCAACGAAGCGTTGCTGACGGGGGAATCCAAGCCGGTCGAAAAAGAAGCGGGCGACACGGTCATCGGCGGGTCGACCAACGGGGAAGGCATGCTGTACGTGGAAGTCACAGAAACAGGCGACAAATCCTTCATCTCTCAAGTGCAGACACTAATCGGGCAGGCGCAAAACCAACCGTCGCGCGCAGAAAACATTGCCCAAAAAGTCGCCGGCTGGTTGTTTTATATCGCGGTGGCCGCAGCGGTGATTGCCTTCATCATTTGGCTCTTTGCGGTGGACTTGCAGACAGCGGTCATCTTTACCGTCACCACACTGGTTATTGCGTGTCCGCACGCTTTAGGCTTGGCGATTCCCCTCGTCATTGCCCGCAGCACCAGTTTGGGTGCCGGCCGCGGCTTGCTGGTGAAAAACCGCGAAGCGTTGGAGCTGGCGACCAACTCAGACGTCATGATTTTGGACAAAACAGGAACACTGACCACCGGCGAGTTCAAGGTGTTGAAGGTGGATGTTGTCGACGATCACTACACGAAAGAAGACATCACAGCTTTGATGGCCGGCATCGAAGGCGGATCCAGCCATCCGATTGCCCAGTCCATCACCGACTTTGCGCACAAACAAGGCACGGAGCCGGTCCGCTTTGATTCCATCGACGTGATTTCCGGATCCGGTGTGAAAGGAACCGCGAATGGTCACCAATATGAATTGATCAGCCAAAAAGCGTACGGAAAAGACCTCGACTTGGAGATTCCAAAAGGTGCAACGGTGAGTGTCTTGGTGGAAAACGGCCAAGCAATCGGTGTCGTCGCATTGGGAGACGAATTGAAAGAATCGAGCAGAGAGTTGATGCAAGTATTGAAATCCAACGGAATCCAGCCGATTATGGCGACCGGAGACAATGAAACCGCCGCTCAAGGAGTGGCGGAGGAGCTGGGGATTGACTACCGAGCCAACCAATCGCCGCAGGACAAATACGAGCTGGTGGAAGCGTTGAAAGACGAAGGAAAAACCGTCATCATGGTTGGAGACGGGGTCAACGATGCACCGTCTCTCGCTCTGGCAGATGTGGGTGTGGCGGTAGGCGCGGGCACACAGGTCACCCTCGACTCGGCGGATGTCGTATTGACGCAGTCGGATCCTGGCGATATCGAATCTTTCATCGAGTTGGCCAAAAAGACAACAAGCAAAATGAAGCAGAACTTGATTTGGGGAGCCGGCTACAACTTCTTCGCCATTCCGTTGGCCGCCGGTATTCTAGCGCCCATCGGCATCTCCCTGACTCCGGCAGTCGGCGCAATTTTGATGTCCCTGTCCACGGTCATTGTGGCCATTAATGCGATGTTCTTGCGTTTAGACAATTAAAGTAAGAGAAAAGCCGTTCAGCGATGAACGGCTTTTTTGTTTTAAATACGAAAACTTGATCCCGGTCAATTTTTTAATGGGCGGTTTCTCTTATACTGCAGGTGTAAAGAAAAACACATAAAGGAGAATGACTCATGAATAAAGCGATTTTGCAATTGGAAACCTTGTCTTGCCCGAGCTGTATGCAGAAAATCGAGAGTGCGGTGAAGGGGTTGAACGGCATCGACAAAGACAGTGTCAAAGTGATGTTCAATTCCAGCAAAGTGAGAACGGATTTCGATGCAGAGGTCCTCGATATTGAAGACATCAAAGAAGCTATCGAAGACGTCGGGTATTCGGTGCTCAAAACCAAAGTGAAGACGGCGTAAAGGGGGGATATGAATGACACAATTCAACAAAGTGGCACAGGAACATTTTGAAAAACTGGAACTCTATACCACTGCCATCACACGGGCTCACGGGAAAAACCATCCGGAAGCATTTGAGGTACGAGACCTGTTCTCCGAAATCCATGCGAAAACACAACAGGCCGGTTCAACGAAGCCGGAATTGGATGCGGAATTCGCCCGGCTCCGCGACGTCACCGACAATTATACGATTCCAACCGATGTCTGCGAAACATACGCCGCCGTTTACACGATGCTTGCGGAAGTGGACGCAGCGTATCAAGTATAACAACGAATCCCAGAAAGCCGGCCGCTTCTCTGGGATTTTTTACGCAATAAATTCTCGAAACTTGATGGAGGTCAATTTTTAATTTTGGATTCAACCTATACTGAGAGCAACAAATAAAAGTAAGCGTGAGGAAACAATCATGCAGCGGTATCTATTAAGCAAGAAAAAGACGATTACTGTCGTCAGCGGGATATTGATCCTGTTCGGGTTCTTCACTCACTTCACACTCGGGAACACCGGGATGGCGGAGGGAGCGTTGATTCTTGCGTCCGTCATGGGGCGACGCCGATCGCTATTCAAGCGGTGCAGGCGTTGAGGGTGAAAGTCGTCAGTATCGATGTCTTGGTCACCATCGCGGTCATCGGAGCATTCCTGATTCAGAACTACGAAGAATCTGCCGTCGTCACATTTTTATTCTTATTCGGTCATTACTTGGAACAGCGCACCTTGAATCAAACGCGTTCCGCCATCAAAGAGCTGACGGAAATGGCCCCTGAAAGCGCGTGGGTACAATTGGTGGACGGAGAATTTGAAGAAATGGACGTGGACGACGTCGATGAAGGGGACATTCTCCTTGTTAAAACGGGAGCCAAAGTTCCGGTTGATGGCACCGTCTTGATCGGGGAAGGCCACATCAATGAAGCCAGCATCACCGGAGAATCCGTTCCGGTCAACAAAGCAGCCGGTTCTGAAGTCTTTGCCGGCACCATTTTAGAAAATGGAATGATTCAAATCCGCGCGGACAAAGTAGGGGAAGACACCACATTTGGGAAAATCATTGAACTGGTCGAAGAAGCCCAAGACTCCAAGTCCGAAGCGGAGCGCTTCATCGACCGCTTCTCCACCTACTATACGCCGGCCGTGTTGATCTTGTCCTTCGTGGTGTGGTTAATAAGCCGCGACGTGGAGCTGGCCATCACCATCCTCGTCTTGGGCTGCCCGGGCGCGTTGGTCATCGGGGTGCCGGTCTCCATCGTCGCCGGCATCGGAAACGGTGCCCGCCACGGGGTTCTGTTGAAAGGCAGCGAGGTCATTCAAGACTTCAGCAAAGTCGACACCATCGTCTTTGACAAAACCGGCACTCTCACCACCGGCAACCCGACCGTCGCCGAAACAGCTTATTACGGCGGGGACAAGGAAGAAGCACTCGGCTATTTGGCCAGTGTGGAACGGGAATCCGACCACCCGCTCGCAAAAGCGGTCTTGGAAGAAATCGGCGACACAACTTTCTGGAATGTCGAAGAAACAGAAGTCGTCAAAGGCGGCGGCATTATGGCCAACGTCAACGGACACCGGGTCGTGGTTGGGAATGCCGCCTTGATGGAAAGAGAAGGAATCCCGTTGAACGAGCAAGCGCAGACAGACATCCACCGGTTTGAACAAAACGGGAACTCGCTCGTCTTGGCAGCGGTCGACGGGGAGCTGCAGGTGCTGATGGGCATCCGCGACCAAATCCGCCCGGGCGTAAAGGAAAACTTGGAAGTGTTGAAAGAGTTGGGCGTCAACCACTTGGTCGTCCTCTCCGGTGACAACCAAGGCACCGTCGACCGGGTTGCGCGTGAACTGAACCTCACCGAAGCGCACGGGCATATGCTGCCGGAAGACAAAGCGGCTTATATTGAAAAACTCCAGCAAAGAGGGCACACGGTCGCCTTTGTCGGGGACGGTGTCAATGACAGCCCGTCCTTGGCATTGGCGGATATCGGAATCGCCATGGGAAGCGGAACGGATGTCGCCATCGAAACATCCGATGTGGTCTTGATGAATTCCGATTTCAGTCGGCTGCCTCATGCCTTGGGTTTGACGAAAGCCACCGCCCGCAACATGATTCAAAACATCCTTATCGCAGTCGGTGTTGTCCTCGTGCTTCTCGCCAGTGTGTTTTTCAGCGACTGGATGAACATGTCAATCGGCATGCTGGTCCATGAAGGCAGCATCCTGGTGGTCATCTTCAACGGGATGCGGCTGCTCCGTTATCGGTTGAAAGGCCGAAGAACCCAACTATTTTCAGAAAAGGAACCGGTGAAAGCAGCATAAGAAGCGAATCCGACCAAATTTCCGCGCTATTAAATGAAGATTTGAACCGAATTCAGAAGAAAGGACCAAATCAGCGAAAAAAGCAGTTGAGCATTTTCTCAACTGCTTTTTCTCTATTGATGAAATACCGGTTTTTGTGCGTGGTATGCGTGAAGAGTGCCGGCAACTGTATTGAAACGACCGGTTTGCACAACCGGATCACACCCAGCTTCTGCCAATAGTTGCGGAAGAATCCCTTTGGCATGGTCTCCAGTGGTTTCGAATCCATCCAGCAATTGCACCGACAAAAAAGCGAGGCGCATCCACCCGTTGCTGGGCCGATCAAAATCCAGAATAGAGATGAAGCCGCCCGGTGCCAAAACGCGGTAGATTTCACTCAAAGTCTGTTGTTTCTCTTTCAAAGGCAGATGATGAAACAAAAGGGTGGAGAAAACTCCGTCCAGTTGCGCCTCTTCAAATGGCAGGTCTTGCGCCCAACCTTGCTGGAACCGAATATCGAGCCGGTCTCTTCGGGCTTTTTCGTCCGCCACTTTTAAGATGTCCGGGTCTGCATCCAATCCGATAACCATCGCTTCAGGCTGCGCTTCTTTCAGCATCCGCGTCAACGTGCCGGTCCCGCATCCTACATCCAAGATGCGTTGGTGAGGAAACAATTTTTCTTGCCGCAGAAGATTGGAATTAAGTCAAGAAAATGGACACACATCAGATAAAAATAATGGAAAAAGCCAAAGCAAAAGCACAGTCAAGAAAGACAAAAAGCTGGCCGGTCACACAGATTGGACTGCCTGAAGCAGCGGTTCATGCAGGCGTTCAAACTCATCCGGGGAAAGATAATCAATCTTGGAGTGCCGGCGCTTCGTATTATAGAAAACCGAGATGTACCAATTCACTGTCCGGATGGCTTCGGCTTTCGTTTGGAACCGTCGGCGGTATACCAACTCTTTTTTGAGCGTCGCAAAGAAGGACTCCATACAGGCATTGTCATACGGGTTGCCTTTCCGGCTCATGCTGCCTGCGGCGCCGATGG
>NZ_AUCD01000092.1 GCF_000429585.1 Atopococcus tabaci DSM 17538 | reverse complement strand
TGAGGAAGTTGAATAGGTTTACGTCCACATTTTTGTTTGTTTTCTTTGTATTCTAGATAAATATCGATCGCTGTTTTACCCGTTTTCAACTTCCTGATTACTCTGTAGACTGCTTCATGACCTCGCTTAAGCTTTTTAGCAATCTCGCGACCACTGAGATTAATGGCAAAGTATTCTTCTATGAATATGAGTTCTGTTTTGGTAAGATGGGTGTACGACATGTATGGTGCACTCTCCTTAGCTTTGGTAGGTTAATTTGAGTGTATCATAACATGTCTTTTTTCTGTCTCGCTTAATTATACAATCCACGATTAAAATTGAAGAGTTACCATCTCTAGAGAAAAGTTTCCGCCAAAGTATTGACACATACAGAGCGGGGCGGATTTGCCTCCAGAGTTGGCGAAGCGTTACAATATTTACACGGTTCCCATGCATGTGATCATGGACGGCGTCGATTACTTGGACGGATCCATCCCCGTGCAAAAAATTGTGGAACATTACTTAAGAGACGAAAAAGACACCCTCCACCACTTCCACCAACCCGGAGGAATACCAGGAACTCTTTTCTAAAATCAGAAACGACCATCCTGATGCGACCATTGTGCACGTCGGATACACTTCCCGGGCGTCTTCTTTCCAACACGCGCGAATTGCGGCGGAGGAATTTGAAGACATCCATTTGGTGGATGCCTTGAACGTCTCGGTCGGGCTCACCACCGTTGTGGTCTATGCCGCACAGCTGTTGGAGAAAGAACCGGACATTCCTTTGGAGACGTTGCTGGAAAAATTGAAAAAGCGGTGCCGAAAACGCGAATGGTGTTTCTGCCTGGTAACTTGGATTTCCTGCGCGCCGGCGGACGGGTATCGAACGCTGCCTATATCGGCGGGACGCTGTTGAAAATCAAACCGTTGATTGAACTGATTGACGGAAAATTGGTGTCCACTAAAAAATACCAAGGAAAAATGTTGAAAGTCGCCAAACAGATGGTGCAGGACTACTTAGCGCAGTACCCGATTGACCGGGAACACATTTATTTGTGCTACTCCCTTGGATTGGACGAAGACATCAAAGCGCAGATGGAGCAGATGGTCAAAGATGAAGGTTTCCAGCATGTTCAATGGGTGGAAGCCGGCGGCGTAATCTCTTCCCATGCCGGACCGGGCGCTTTCGGAGTGGCAGCATTGGAAGAGTGACAAAAAAAGAAGCAGTGACAGCCTCTTCAGGCCGTCACTGCTTCTTTTTGTCGTTGGATATTTAATATATCTTCTTTTGCATGAATCAGTTGTGTGATTAATTCACAATAGGGTGCAGTAAAACCTTTTTCTTTAGACTCCCGGGCAACCGTCCCATTCAAGAAGTCGATTTCTGTTGGACGTCCATTCGCCAAATCCTGGTGCATGGAAGGATAGTGGCTTCCTACTTTTTCCGCAATCTGCTTCAAGTAAGAGATGGTCTCCTCCACATCCAATTTAACTCCTTCCGTCTCTGCAAGACGGGCAAATTCCGTGACTATGTGGTGCAGCAAAAAGTCGGCTTGAGAGGATGCAAACACTTCTGAGATGGTTGTATCCAACAAAGCACACAATGCGTTCATTGTTCCGTTCACACAAGCTTTTCTCCAGGTTGTGAAGTGGACGTCCTCGCTGTATACACCGTTCAATCCACAATCAGCCATCAATTTCACCACACGACGGGCAGCAGCTTCTTGCGCCGGATCAGAATTTTGTACTTCAACCGGCCCCTGTCCCATGAAATGGGTAACGCCCGGTGCATCAATCCCTGCTGTCCACACGGTCGTTCCCATGATGATATTTTTTCGTGGTACGTATTGTGAAATGGTTTTGGCATGTCCCAAACCATTCAGTAAGCAGACCACTTGAGTATCTTCTTTTATCGTATGTTTGATTGATTCCATCATACTGCGAAGCCCCATGGATTTGGTAAAGATAAAAACAACATCGAATGTATCATCAATTTCTTCCGGTTTACCAATTTCCATCGGCACGTTGTCCTCTTCTCCATTGACCTTAATGTGCAATCCATTTTCACGAATGGCTTCGATATGCGCATCCCAGTAATCCATTAATGTGACCTCGTTACCGCCTTTTTGCAACAAATACCCAAAACCGCATCCTAGAGCTCCTGATCCTGCAATCGCCACTTTCATCTGTTCAATCTCCTTCTTTTTCCTTAGTTTGTTGATGGTACGAATTTGAAAATTTCATGTTCATAAACGTGAATCACTTTATTGCACAAGTAATCGATTAAAAATCCTCCGGCAAACGGAATGACAAAGTACGCAATGATTGTGTTCAACAGACTTGCGCCCATGTTGACGGCTTGAATCGGGCCGACCAAACCAACAATCCCAAAACCGGCTGTTTGAGGAGTTCCGTAGATGTTGAACAAATACACGCCCACTCCGGACACAATTCCGTTCAAAATAATCGGAACAACGATTTTCGGATATTTGATAAGATTCGGCATCATCATTTTCATCCCACCCAACAAAATGGCGAGGGTCGTTCCGCTTTGATTAACCCGCAACGATCCTACAACAAGCACCGCTGCACACGCGGTCACTCCTACAGCAGCCGCACCAGCGCCCAATCCGGTAATCCCAATTGCGATCCCAATGGCTACAGTAGAAATGGGTGAGATGATCAAAATGGAAAAGGCAACGGATATCAATACGGCCATCAACAACGGCTGTAAGGTTGTGAAACTGTTAATCAAGTTGCCGATTGAAGAAGTGAGTTGGCTGACGACGGGCAGGGTCAGCAAACCAACCGTTCCAACCCCGGCACCGACCAGAATAGGCAGCAAAATCAAGGTCAAAGATCCCAGTCGCCCCTGCAGCAAACGGGTAACAAAAGCGGCGATTCCGGCAACCAGCATCACGTTCACCAAGTCCCCGATTCCGACCATTTGGACTCCCGCTTCCGTCACAGTGTACGCACCGGAGCCTAAATAAGCAGCTGCACCGATGATGACACTTTCCATCGCATTGAACTTGAACTGCATTCCCACCAATACACCAATTAGAGCCGGAGTAATGAACTGCATAATGCCCACAACGTTTGTCAATGTTTCAAAAATCGCCCCATAAGGAATCAGTGCTTTGAAAATCCCGCCTAAGATAGCATTTGCAATTAAACCAACAACGATTCCGCTGGCAGTCCCCGCTAGAACCTTATTCACGTAATCTTTCAATGAATAGCGCGTTTTTTCTTCCATATTAGATTTGCTCCTTAAATTGTTTATTTTTCTTAACGGCCGTTTTGCATTGTTCATAATATCACAATAATTCTTGATTACAAGAAGAATATTGCCATAAAACTCACATTCTCATTTCATCAAAACAATATTTTTTCGTACGAAAAAAATAACCTTCGTAACCGATTCATTCGGTTTTTCGTTTATTTTGCTAGAGTAAAATGCTTCTTTCATTTCCATTGTGATTCTCTAATCAATCTCATTTTTTCCGCGATTATCTTATACGAAAAAAGCTTGGAAGAGTTTGTCTTCCAAGCTTTTTTCTTGTTTTATTTTTCCGGTGACTCCTCGTAATACTTATCCGCTTTTTCTTTCCAGTATGCCAGATCGCGGTTGGTGATTTTCCGGTAGACTTTGGCCGGGTTGCCGAGTGCGATGACGTTGTCCGGGAGGTCTTTGGTGACCACCGAACCGGCCCCCACAATGACATTGTCCCCGATTGTCACGCCGGGCATCACCACCACGTTTCCGCCCAGCCAGACATTGTCGCCGATGCCGATTTTCTTGCCGAATTCCAAACCGGTGTTGCGGATGTCAGGGTGAATCGGGTGACCGGCCGTGTACAGCGACACGCGCGGTCCGAACATCACGTTGTCGCCGATGATGATTTTCGCCACATCCAAGAAGATGCAGTCCATGTTCGCGAAAAAGTTCTCCCCGATGTATGTATTCCGTCCATAATCCACATGAACCGGTGGATTAATTTGGATCTCTTCCCCTGTTTTGCCAAACAACTGCTTCAACAGCCGCTCGAGGGTTTCTTCGTCTGCCACATCGGTCTGGTTGTACTGCTGGGCAATTCTTCGGCCGTGGACCGGTTGTTTGTCCGCTTCAATTTTTTCGAAATATACAACTGCTCGTTGACCATCTTTTCAAATTCCGACATTGTTCCGCTCCTTTAAACATGTTTTATACCTACAAAAGAGCGCCAATTGGCCTTGGCACTCTTTTGCGGAATCATTTATCCAGTTTTGCTTTTTCTTCTTCCACGGTGCGTTCCACTTCTTCACGGGTCATCTTTTCGCGGCCTTTTTTCATGGCGTCCAGGCTCTTATGCGCAAATGCGAGCGGCAGACGACAGAACATGATGGCACTCTTATCCGTCAGCATCTCGATATACGCGTCCGCTTTCGCCAAGTTTTCTTCCGCATAGGCAAACAGTTGGTCACGCGTCCATCCGTCCGGAACGAAACTCACACCGCGTTCTTCCAAATCTTCTTCTTGGTTGCGCAGAATGTTGACCGCTTGAAGCCCCCGCCCGAATCCA
Source organism: Atopococcus tabaci DSM 17538 (assembly GCF_000429585.1). Taxonomy (GTDB): domain Bacteria; phylum Bacillota; class Bacilli; order Lactobacillales; family Carnobacteriaceae_A; genus Atopococcus; species Atopococcus tabaci. Next base: position 2,367 of record NZ_AUCD01000092.1, on the reverse strand, counting down.
AGCGCAAGTTCATCGTCGGATTCCTGGCCGTACGACCATTTCCACACTTTGGACAAGTACAAACCGACAATGCCGGCGACGTAATACGTGTACTCATCCAGGTCTTCTTTCGTATGGACCTGCCAGTTTCTTTGCGCCCATTTGGCCATTCCATACGCCATCTCGCTGCCGGCTTCCAGCATCATGTCGCGGGCGCCTTCCGGACACGCTTCAATCCATTCATAGCAGCGGACGGATACTTCCGGCAGCTGCCCTCGTATAGGTGCAATGACGTTTAAATATTCTTCTTCCGTGAACGGGCGCTTGAACAACTCTGCTACCTGCATCAAGACGTCGTGTTTGGTTGGGTTTGGAATGTCTTCATGGTCTTCAATCTCATCAATGGCCCGATAAACAAGGTAAGCTGAAGCCACCGCATGTTTCATATCCTTTTTTAAGAATGTGATGGGTATATAAAAAGTACGGCTGGTTTCCTTCAAGACACGCATGGCGTCTTTGGGAAACGTTTCTTTTCTTATCATGGTTCTCCCCCTTGATTGTCATAGCTCTATTGTATAAGAATTGCTCTTAATTCTAAAGGATAAGTGTGAAAGTTTTTTTGAACATACGCGGTTGTCAAGAATTTTTTCGCATTGGAAAACGTTCTCTTCCATTGTATCCGTTTCATCGGCTGGGAAAGTCGGACGGAAAGTATTAGAATGAAGGCAGTCACATGAAGCGAACAGCTATGCGGCACTTACAATTAAATAAGGAGACGATGTAATGAGTTTATTGGATGAATTAACGAAACAACTTGATGAGAAACAAGACCGCATCATTGAAATTCGTCGCTACCTTCACCAGCATCCGGAGCTGTCTTTTGAAGAAGAAGAAACAGCTGCTTATATCAGCGAGTTCTATAAGGACGTGCCGGTGGATTCCGTAGAGACGAATTTTGGTGGACAACGCGGGGTGCTTGTCACCATCAAAGGCGAGCAGCCTGGAAAGACCATCGCCATCCGTGCGGACTTCGATGCGCTGCCGATCCAAGAAGAAACTGATTTGCCGTTTGCTTCCAAAAACAAAGGCGTGATGCACGCATGCGGACACGACGGCCACACAGCTTACATGCTTGTGTTGGGTGAAACATTGGCTGAGTTGAAAGACCAGCTGAAAGGAACCGTCAAAATCATCCACCAACCAGCTGAGGAGGTTCCACCAGGAGGCGCAAAAGGCATGATCGAAGCCGGCGCATTGGATGGAGTGGACGTTGTATTCGGCATTCACGTCATGTCTGAAATGGAAACCGGAAAAGTTTACGTACGCAGCGGAAACACACAAACTGGCCGGGCAAAATTCGTCATGAAAGTACAAGGAAAAGGCGGTCACGGGTCTTCCCCTCATGCCGCAAACGACGCCATCGTCGCAGCCAGCGCGTTTGTCATGAACGTGCAAACCATCATCAGCCGCCGCCTCAACCCGTTTGATACCGCAGTTGTCACTATCGGATCTTTTGATGGCAAAGGACAGTTCAACGTCATCAAAGACGCCGTCACTTTGGAAGGCGACGTGCGTACGATGTCGGATGAAGCCCGTGAAACAGTCGAAAAACAAGTCCGCAAAATGGCCAAAGGGTTGGAAGAAACATATGGCGTAACAGTAGATTTGAACTACGCAAACGACTATCCGGTGTTGTACAATGATCCGGAAGAATCCGAAAAAGTCCGTCAAGCATTGATGGATGCGAACATTCCGGAAGTGGATGAAGTGGTCGACATGGACCCAGTTCCACCTTCTGAAGACTTCGCGTATTACTTGAGAGAAGTTCCAGGTACCTTCTTCTACGTGGGCGCAAACCCTGAAGGAAAAGAAGCGTACCCGCACCACCACCCGAAATTCGAAATCAACGAAAAGAGCTTGATCATCAGTGCCAAATCCATGGCCGCTGTGGTTGCAGCTTATTGCGGGTAAACCGAATATTTTTGAAAAAGACCGGGGTTGCTCCGGTCTTTTTTTGTTGCCAGTTCTCAATCCGGTCCAAATTCCGCTTCGATTTTTTTGCGATTTGGTTCTCTATCCCCTTTTTGGTCTAAATTTGGAATTAAGTCAAGAAAATGGACACACATCAGATAAAAATAATGGAAAAAGCCAAATCAAAAGCACAGTCAAGAAAGACAAAAAGCTGGCCGGTCACACAGATTGGACTGCCTGAAGCAGCGGTTCATGCAGGCGTTCAAACTCATCCGGGGAAAGATAATCAATCTTGGAGTGCCGGCGCTTCGTATTATAGAAAACCGAGATGTACCAATTCACTGTCCGGATGGCTTCGGCTTTCGTTTGGAACCGTCGGCGGTATACCAACTCTTTTTTGAGCGTCGCAAAGAAGGA
>NZ_AUCD01000091.1 GCF_000429585.1 Atopococcus tabaci DSM 17538 | reverse complement strand
AGCTGGACAAAAAAAGGAGCTAGCCACGTTGTGGCAATTCTCACTGCAGAGAAAAATGGGCTTTTACAGACAGCTTTAACAGCTGAAATAACAGATAAAGTCGAATCACTAGGTGAAGAGATTAAAGGAGCTGTCCGTCAAGCGTTAAAGAAAATAGATTCTACGGCCCAAACAATCCAAACGGGTTCTATCGTCAATTATGGTCCGAAAAGCAGCTTTATAGGCCAACTAGCCCTTTCATTTAGTTAAATGAATAGAAACAAATAACCGCATTTATATTAAGGGTCATTTAGAATAAAGGTTACCGAGGAAAACTTGACGCATACGCTGCTGTTTCTGTTCTATAAACCTGGATAAACTTGTGCTAAAATAAATCATATGAATAACGTAAACAGAGGATTAAATTATGAAAAAAGATAGGAGCAAAAATAATGACGAACAGTGTGACGGTAAAAGAACTCGTCGATGAAATGAAAGACATCCGAGTCGTCAGCGGAGAGGACCACCTGGACAGAAACATCACAGTCAGTGATTTGTCTCGTCCCGCTTTAGAATTGACCGGGTACTTTAATTATTATCCCCAAGATCGGCTGCAGCTGTTTGGCCGGACAGAAATATCGTTTGCCAACAGCATGACCAGCGAAGAACGCATGATTGTCATGCGGCGCATGTGTCAAGCAGAGACCCCGGCTTTTTTGGTGTCACGCAACATGGACATCCCGGAAGAGTTGGTGTCGGCAGCGGAAGAAAAAGGGATTCCGGTCCTCTCTTCCAAACGCGCGACCACACGTCTGTACAGTAACATCAACAACTTCTTGGAAGACCGGTTGGCGGAGAGAGAATCCGTTCACGGTGTGTTGCTGGACATTTTCGGAAGCGGCGTATTGATTACCGGAGACAGCGGCATCGGGAAAAGTGAGACGGCTTTGGAATTGATTCAAAGAGGGCACCGCTTGGTAGCGGACGACCGTGTCGAATTATACATGTTGGATGAATCACGGATTGTCGGTGAATCTCCAGAAATCTTGCGTCACTTGATTGAAATCCGCGGAATTGGGGTTATCGACGTGGTCCATCTCTTTGGAGTGGGAGCCATCCGCCGGAAGAAAACAGTGGATATGGTGGTTAACTTGGAAATGTGGGACCGGAACAGGCAGTACGACCGTCTGGGATCCGCAATGGAAAGCATGCGCGTCTTTAATGTGGATATTCCAAAAATTTCCATTCCAGTCCGTACCGGACGTAACTTGGCAATCATTGTTGAGATGGCTACCATGAACTTGCGTGCGAAGTGGATGGGATATGACGCGACCGCTACGTTTGAGCGGAATCTGGATCAATTGATTCAAAAAAATTCTGAAAACAATCTCTATAAAGGGAGGCAGTAAAATGACAAGTTTGTTGGGGGTAATCGACCCTATTGCCTTCCGATTGGGACCTTTGGAAGTTCGTTGGTACGGCATCATTATTGCAGTTGGGATTTTTGTGGCGATTTGGCTGAGCTCCAAAGAAGCGGTGAAACGCGGATTGGATGAAGATGCGATTGTGGATTTGTCTTTATGGCTGATTCCGGCCGGCTTTATCGGTGCACGTTTGTATTATGTTTTGTTCGAACTCGGTTATTATCTCCAGAATCCGGCGAAAATCATTGCCATCTGGGAAGGCGGCATTGCGATTTACGGGGGATTGATTGGAGGAGCGCTGGCCTTGATTTGGTTCTGTCGGAAAAACAATATTCCGATTTGGCTGATGCTCGACATCATCGCTCCACACGTATTGCTGGCACAGGCAATCGGCCGTTGGGGAAACTTCATCAACCAAGAAGCTCACGGCGGAGAAGTTTCGCGTCAATTCCTAGAGAATTTGATGCTGCCGGACTTCATCATCAACCAAATGGAAATCGGCGGCACCTATTATCACCCGACGTTCTTATATGAATCGGTGTGGAGTCTGATTGGTGTCGTCCTCTTGATTGTTTTGCGCAACCGGGAGAACTTGTTGAAACGGGGAGAAGTAGCGTTAGGGTACGCACTCTGGTATTCATTGGGCCGTTTCTTTATTGAAGGAATGCGGACCGACAGTTTGTATCTCTTTAACACGCCGATCCGCGTTTCGCAGTTGTTATCGGTCATCATTTTCATGGCGGCCATCGGATTGATTGTGTACCGCCGCAAAAATGTGTACCCGCCTGTTCCCTACTACACAGAAGGCATCCAGCCGGAACAGAACTTTGAAAAGAAAAAGAATGATTACTATAAAAAGAAGAAGTAAATAAAGGAGATTCGACTAAACGTGAAATTTGAAGCCGTATTGTTTGATTTTGACGGAACATTGGCCGACAGCAACGACTTGATCAACCGCTCGCACTTAAGCGTGTTGGAAGAGTACTTCCCAGGGGTTTATACCGTGGATTCGGTTCGGAAATTCAACGGTCCGTCATTGGATGAAGTATATGGAACACTCAACTGGGAAGAAAAAGACACCATGATTACGAAATACCGGACATACAACGCGCTTTACCATGACGAGATGATTCGCTTGTTCGACGGTGTTGCGGAACAGCTTCGTGTCTTGAAAGACCAAGGCGTGCAGCTGGCAGTGGTGTCTACCAAACGCAACGATGTGTTGTGGAAAGGCATCCGTCTTCTAGGCCTTGAAGGGATGTTCGATGTGGTCATCGGCGGCGAAGACTACACCCACTACAAGCCGCATCCGGAACCCATTTACCGTGCAATGGCGGAATTAAACTGCCTGCACGAAAAAACCATGATGGTCGGAGATAATTTCCACGACATCGAAGCAGCAAAAAATGCCGGAGTGGCCGGTGTCTTTGTCGGCTGGTCGCAAAAAACACGAGAAGAAATTGCGCCTTACGAACCGGACTATATTGTCGAAACGATGGAGGAATTGACCAATCTTGTGTTGGCTCCATCAACTGTTATGCAATAGATCAAAGGAGATGCTGAAGTGTCTAAGAAAGTAGCTGTATTAGGTGCGGGCTCTTGGGGGACCGCCTTGTCTATGGTTTTAGACGACAATGGACATGAAACGATTGTGTGGGGGAGGAATGCCGACCAGGTGGAAGAAATCAATTCTTTCCACACGAATCGTCATTACTTGCCGGAGGTGGCGCTGCCGAAAAGCCTTCGGGCAACCGACCGGTTGGAAGAAGCTCTGGACGGAGCAGAAGTGGTTTTGTTGGTTGTGCCGACCAAAGCTATCCGCCAACTCTCCAGACAAATTGCGGCGCTCTTGAAAGAGCCGGTTCTCATTGTCCACGCCAGTAAAGGATTGGAACAGCAGACCCATAAACGGATTTCTGTTATCATTGAAGAAGAGATAGCACAAGAGAAACGGACAGGCATCGTGGCGCTTTCAGGACCAAGCCATGCGGAAGAAGTGGCAGCCAAAGATTTAACCACTCTCACTGCCGCTTCCGAAAACGAAGAAGCCGCAAAAACTGTTCAGACCTTGTTCATGAATGACTATTTCCGCGTTTACACAAACCAAGATATCGTAGGCGTCGAGCTGGGCGCGGCGTTGAAAAACATCATCGCGCTTGGAGCCGGTGCTCTCAATGGCCTCGGATACGGAGACAACGCCAAGGCAGCTCTGCTGACGCGGGGATTGACGGAAATAACCCGTCTGGGTATTGCATTTGATGCAGACCCACTGACATTCCTTGGATTAAGTGGGGTCGGTGATTTGGTGGTCACCTGCACCAGTGTCCACTCACGAAACTGGCGTGCCGGAAAACTGCTGGGGCAAGGCTTGCCGTTGGAGGAAGTCCTTGCTAAAATGGGGATGATTGTGGAAGGTGTATCGACCACGAAGGCCGCCTACGAACTGGCGACAGAAAAGGGCATCGATATGCCGATTACCGAAGCGATTTACCGAGTACTGTATGAAGATGAAAAAGTGAAAGATGCAGTAAGCATACTGATGCTAAGAGAAGGAAAATCAGAAAAACCAACTGGAGGTCACAAGTGATGCAAAAAGTGAGAAAAGCCGTGATACCTGCTGCTGGTTTGGGAACGCGTTTCCTCCCGGCCACTAAAGCAATGGCAAAAGAAATGCTGCCGATTGTGGACAAACCAACGATACAGTTTATCGTAGAAGAAGCCATCAACTCAGGGATTGAAGACATCTTGATCATCACCGGAAAAAGCAAACGTCCAATCGAAGACCATTTCGACTCCAACCCTGAATTGGAAGAGAACTTGAAAGAAAAAGGGAAATTGGACCTGCTTGAATTGGTGGAAGAAACAACCGGGTTGAACCTCTTTTTCGTCCGTCAATCCTATCCGAAAGGTCTGGGACACGCGGTCTTGCAGGCAAAAGCGTTTGTTGGAAACGAACCGTTTGTGGTGATGCTCGGCGATGACTTGATGAAAGATGAAGTCCCGTTGACCAAGCAATTGATTGAAGGATACGAAAAAACGCATGCCTCTAATATTGCAGTCATGCGCGTACCGCATGAAGAAACCTCCAGATACGGAATCATCGATCCGGAAGCGAAAGCAGACGAAGGATTGTACAACGTCCGTAAGTTTGTGGAAAAACCGGACCCAAGCGAAGCGCCGAGTGACTTGGCTATCATTGGACGCTACTTGTTGACACCGGAAATTTTCTCTATTTTGGAAAAACAAGAACCAGGTGCCGGCGGAGAAGTCCAATTGACCGATGCGATTGATACGTTGAACAAAACGCAGCGCGTTTTCGCATTGGAATACACAGGCGAACGATACGATGTAGGAGACAAATTTGGATTCTTGAAAACCAGCATTGAATACGGCTTGACTCACCCGCAAGTTAAAGACGACTTAAAAGAATTCATCCTTGAATTGGCGGATGAGCTGGAAGAAAAAGACGGAGCCAAAAATGAGGCAGTTGGTTCTCTTGAAGAAGAAATAATTGAAGAATAACGGCCGCAGCAAGAAACCGCGTGAAGCTGGTTTCTTGCTTTTCTATGGTTGTGGAAAATTCAAGTAAAAGGCATTGGTTCTAAGCGTGTCTTAGGGTATGATAGAGAAAACAACCAGCGAGTAGAGGACGAGAAAGGAGGCCCGAAATGGAGAAATCGAAACGAAACACCATTATTGAGGTCATTCCGAACACGGGTTTATATTACGATCGAGGGCTGAGAGAGTATGAAAAAGGCAATATCCCCCGTGCCCAAAAGTACTTCCAAATCGGCGCTTCTTTAGCAGAAAACGAACAAGACCGCTATTTTGGATTGTGTCAAGTCGCTCTGCTGCACCAACACTTGGGTAATTTCCAAGAATCTTTGGAGTTGCTGGAGGAGCTGTTGGCAAAAGGAACCAGCCGTTACCCAGAAATGTACTTTTTTCAAGCCAACAACTATGCGTTTCTAGAAGAATACAAGGAAGCGTTGAAACTGACCGAGCGGTATTTGCGCATTGAACCAGACGGGGAGTATGCAGAAGAGGCTTTCGAGTTCAAAGAGATGTTGGAAGAAGAATGGTACAATTAACGGCCGAGTTCACAGGTGACTGTGAACAAAATACGACAAAACATATAAAAAACTTACAAAAAATAAGCGAAACAAATGCCGTTGAAAGATATTTGTAGTAAGATAAAGAATACAGAATGTTGAGAGGGGTTATCTCATGGAATTAGTGGACAACATTTATGACGTTATTGTCATAGGAGCAGGTCCAGGCGGAATGACCGCCGCATTATATGCCTCTCGTTCCGATTTGAACACATTGATATTGGAACGCGGCATCCCGGGTGGACAGCTGAACAACACAGCAGAAATTGAAAACTACTCCGGGTTCAAAAGCATTTTAGGCCCAGATTTGGCAACCAAAATGTTTGAAGGTGCACAGCAGTTTGGCGCTGATTATGCTTACGGCGACGTGAAAAAAGTAGTGAACGGACGCGAATACAAAGAAGTGCACACTTACGACAAAATTTATCGTACACGTGCAATTGTCATCAGTACGGGTGCAGAACACAAAAAACTCGGTGTGGAAGGTGAACAAGAGTTCAACGGACGCGGAGTATCTTACTGTGCTGTATGTGACGGAGCATTCTTCCGCAAGAAACATATCGTCGTAGTAGGTGGAGGCGACTCAGCCGTTGAAGAAGGCACGTATTTGACTCAGTTTGCAGATAAAGTGACCATCATCCACCGACGCGATGAGCTGCGGGCTCAAAAAATCTTGCAGGATCGTGCGTTCAAAAATCCAAAAGTGGATTTCATTTGGAATTCCGTTGTGGAAGAGATTGAAGGGGACGAAAAAGTGTCAGCCGTCCGCATCAAGAATGTGAAAACCGGTGAAATCAGCGAAGTTCCTGCTGAAGGAGCCTTTATCTACATTGGCTTGCTGCCAAACTCCGAGCAGTTCCGTGACTTGGGCATCACCGATGAAGAAGGCTGGATTGAAACCAACGAATACATGGAGACGAACATCCCGGGAATCTTCGCTATCGGCGATGTCCGGAAAACACCTTTGCGCCAAGTGGCGACAGCTGTAGGTGACGGAAGTCTCGCAGGAAATGCGGTGTTCAATTACGTTGAAGAATTGAAAGAATCATTGGAAACTGAAGAAACACTTAAAAACTAATAGTACACAAAGAGGCTGGGACAAAAGGTCCTGGATTCTAAAATAAAAGAGAACTTACATTTTCTGTCAAAGAATTTGTAAGTTCTCTTATTTTATTACATTATTTTTTGCATATTTCTTCAGATTGTTGGCCATCAAGACCAACCCGATGTCTGTTTTTACCTTCGATTTACCCCTTAGGTTAAATCGAGTGAACCCTAAATTAGCCTTTATCTGGCCAAAGACTGGCTCAACATCAATCTTTCGTTTGGCAAAGATTGTTGAACCTTCTTTAGATAAAAGCTTTTCTGCTTCTGTATTTTTCAAAATTTGATACTTCTCATTATAGTAAAGCGCCTTTTGCGGCGCAT
>NZ_AUCD01000090.1 GCF_000429585.1 Atopococcus tabaci DSM 17538 | reverse complement strand
CACCTGCTCACCTTCTACGACTTCCCGGCCGCAATCCGGCGGAGCCTCTACTCCACCAACCTGATTGAGTCCTTCAATAAGCAGGTCAAGAAGTACAGCAGGCGCAAGGAACAGTTCCAGAACGAGGAATCCATGGACCGCTTTCTGGTCTCCCTCTTCGAAAACTACAACCAGAAGTTCCTGGACCGCAGCCATCGCGGGTTCCAGCAGGCGGAAGGAGAACTGCTCGGGCTGTTCGAGAAACTGGCGAATAATTAGAAAAATTTCTGCAGCAGGGAATTTCATTTACACAAAATTATTGACGCCCCCTAACAGTTTTTGCTTCTTGATTTAGAATATATACTATAGTGTCGAAGCATTCAATCAATATGCCCTCTGACTGCTAAGATGTTAGAAGTGCTCTGATGCAAATGGCCGAATGATCAACTTTTGATTCAGTTGTAAACGACTATGGCCCCCATCAGAATAAACAAATTCGTTTTTTATATATTTACTTCTAGAAATCGATAAATGCGACAAAATTAGCAGTCATCCGTTTAATTTGACGCATTGAATACCACACAACAAAATAGAGCACGAGGAAATCGGCTTGAGGAGCAACTTCCTCGTGCTTCTTTTTTCTTCCTTTGACAGCAATGCTATTAAAGCAGTTTCTTGATGCTCTCCAACGCTTCATCCGGCAAAACATCCATCCCCTGTGCAGCATTTCGTTCCTCAATAAATTCCACCCGCATGTTGAGCCTTTCTTTTACCAAATCGATGTAAGAAGAATCTTCCAAGTCAGGTTGATATCCCTCGACAGGCAGATAGCTGAGGTGCTCAAATGGACCGAATGGTTTAAATTCCGCTTTTCCTTCAACGATGGACTCAATAATCCCCAAGGTGGTTTCTTTCGAAATTTTCTTATCCAAAAACGAGCCGGTGTTTATGATGTAACAGTCAATGCCTCGGTCCTTCAGCAATTGTTTGAAGCGATTGTAGTCGTCTTCCAGCGGGTAAACTCGGAATGGGTTGGCGTAAGGCTCAATCACAAGCTTGTTCAAGTCCACCCCTTTTTGAACCCGTTCTGCACTTGTACGTTTGGTGGCCAATGTCGCACCGAATGTGGATGCCAAAATCGGGTCTTCCACCTTGACAATCGGAGGCAGACTGTCATCTTTCATTATCCAGTAGATGGCGTCAATCGGTTCTTCCAACTTATCGACGCGATTCGAAGTGGAATAACGCGATTTCACCGTCCGCCCGTTTCCGTTTCTCAAATCTTCCGTCAAAAGGACTTTCTTTCCTTCATCATCCAATGTGACTCCCACATTTTGAACAGTTACAAAGTAGGCAGTTTCCGGGTGATCGGTTGGATAATCATTCGTTTTATCAAAGTAACTTGGTTCCAGCGCCACTGAAGAACCGTCTTTCAAAGAAATGATAAAGGCATCGTCATGCAACACCAACACATTGAAGCGCCCATCGTGTTTGGCATGCGTCAACGTTGATTTTCCTGAACCGGACAGACCGAAGAACGCAGACACGTAATGTGTTTGATCTTCCCTTTCGAACTGTTTCTGGCCTCCGTGGCAGGAGACATATCCTTCTTGCTTCGCGATATTCCAGGCTAAAGTCAAAGTCCCTTTTTTCAGTTCTCCAAAATAGTTCATTCCCAATACAATCGCGGCATTATGGGCTGGATCGAAATAAGTCAATCCAAGAGGGTAATCCGGATGGCTCCAATTCGCGTCTTGATAGATATAAATATCTCCCATGTCTATTTCAGCCGAGCGGGCATACATCTCGTCATATTCCTTTGTACACGGTTGGAAATTCAACAGCCACGAGTACAGATTGTTTTCTTGACCAACCGGAACCGACAAATGGGCTTTCACCATAAAATCTTCATGTAAGCCCACATAACCCGAAGTACGGTAACGTTCACGAATCCGCCCTTGGTAGACCGCCTCCCGAATGATGGGAGCCAGTTTTTTATCCTCTTCCGGATTTTGACCGACAATCACACGCGCAGCGGCAGTCCGGCCGACAACTCCACCACCGTTTTCAACCAATATTTTCGCATCATCCGGCAATCCAAGTTTTGTCGGATGTTTCACTGGAAGGTCTGTGACTATCGTAGACTCTGAATCTCGAGCTAAGTAGTACGCTTCGGCAATGGTCGGTACATCTTCTACATTATTTCCATAAAAGGCAGTTTCGATGACTGAACGCAACTGAGAAAAATAAGGTCGATCTTTTCTTATTTCTGAGCGTGGAAAACCTTGCTTTGTGGCCATATTTACCTCTCCTTCGAATGTCTTTATTTGCATTCCTTTGGAAAACAGGCAAAACAACTATATTGACTACACCTTTGTTATCGCTTACAAACTTTTCGTTGTGAAGAAAAAACTTACTGTTATTGTAGCAAATTCTTCTTCTGATTGAAAGCCCTCTCACAAGCATTATTTTGATTAAAAATACAGTCCGATACTAAAATTAATCATCTATATCGGACTGCGCCTTCAGCACGTTGCTAATTTTATCCCTTCGTCGCTCCTCCGAAACTGAAACCTTTCGACATGTAACGTTGAGCAAGGAAGTATAAAAAGACAACAGGAAGAGAGTACAATACAGAATAAGCGGTCAACCCTCCAAAGTCAATCAAGCCATAATTTCCAAAAAATTGATAGATTGTTACAGATGCCGGCATATTCTCAGGTGTTTGAATCAATATGAATGGGACAAGAAAGTTTCCCCAACTCCCTGTAAACGTAAAAATAAATACAGTAAATATACCTGGGACCATCAATGGAGCGATGACTTTCTTTATTCCTTGCCATACACTGGCACCATCAATCCAAGCAGATTCCTCCAATTCAACCGGGACAGAATCCATAAAGTTTTTCATCAGCCATATGGCATACGGAAGCGACGCCCCAGCCATAAATAATGCCACTGCCCACAATTGATCATGGAAGTTCAACAGTAAAAACATTTGAAAAACTGGGACAATGACTGCTGACATAGGCAATGAAGTTAAAAACAGTATGGTATACATAAATGGCTTCTCATACGTAGCGTTATAACGGGACAGTGGGTACGCTGCTATGATTGCTACAATAACCACTACAAAAGATTGACCAAAAGATAGAAACAAACTTATAGCAAAAGAACGAATGATCGCAGGGTTTTGTATGATCCCTAAGTAATTTTGAAAAGTGAATTGTTCTGGAATTTTTAATGATTGAATCGGGGTAGTGTCAACCGATGAAAATAACATCCATAACAAAGGTAGAATAAACAAAATTGCTATCACAACCAGTATTGTGTGATGAATGAATTTTTCTACTTTTCCAATACGCATTTTACCACCTCTATTAATCTACTTTTAATAACTTCGTATAGACAAATCCAAATATAGCTCCCAAAATTAAAATGACTAAAGAAATGGCAGTTCCATAACCTAATTGATAGCTTACAAAGGCTTGTTGATACATATAGACTGGAAGCGTCATTGTAGCATTTCCTGGACCTCCCGCTGTCATTGTATAAATTAGTGTAAATACACCCAGCGTGGATAAGGTTGTCAGCATCAAAGTGGTTGCAATGGTGCCTTTTACCATTGGGATTGTGATATAGAAGATATTTTGGAATCGTGATGCTCCATCCATATAAGCAGCTTCTTCTACTTCTTTAGATATATCATCGAGTGCTGTCTGGAATGCCAGCATACAAAATGCTGTCCCCCTCCATATATTGGCAACAACAACACTGATCATAGGATATTGGAAAAGAAATGCTATCGGTCTAATGTTTCCGAGGCTCGTCGCGATTACATTCAAAGTACCGCTGTCCGCTAAAAACGCTACCCATGTAAAAGCAGCAACAATTTCTGGGATAACCCATGCTGTGATTACACAGATACCAATAAATCTTCTAAATATTGCATTTTTCCCCTTCATTAAAAAAGCAATCAAAAATCCTAAGCTAATTTGTCCAATTACTCCAGAACTCACTACAAAGATAAGTGTTTTTAGTATGCTGTCATACAACTGGTTGTCATTGAACATACGAACAAAATTATCGAACCCGACGAATTCAATTTGTTGTGCTTGAGCCCCCGTTAACGCAAGATTAGTAAAAGAGAATAGAATCGTTAATCCCATTGGAATCAAAAAGAAAATTAATAGGATAATCAAAGCCGGCGTTAAAAAAATAGCTGTTTTTATATTGTCAGAAAGTATTCGTTTGTTAGACTCTCTTGCAGCTTCCATAGGCTCCTCCTTCATCTTTCAAGATGATGAAAATGAATTACTTAAAATAAAGTGATGAAGCGGAAACAAGCAATGCCTTCCGCTTCATCACTGTTTCATCCTGTATCATACTTAATACGTATTTTCTTCTCCTACAATATCAATAACCCCTTGTCGATATTGTTCCGCTGCTTCTTCTGGAGTCATAGAACCACTGGAAACAGCTTCTACAGCTCTTTGAATTTCAATTGATACGTTTGGATAAAGATCACTTTTCGGTCTAAAGTGAGCATTTTCAAGTATTTTAGTAGGGGTTTCAATAAGAGGACGTTCGAGGTAACTTGAATCTTCCGCAACATCTTTCCTGACTGTTAAAGATCCTTCTGAATTTACCCGCTGTAATTGGGATTCATAATCGCTCATTGCTTGTATGACGCGCCATGCTTCTTCTTTATTTTGAGAGTTTTCTGGTATAGACCAAGCCCAACCTCCTGCCATCGTTACGTAACCAGGTTCTTCACCGTTTTGAGTTGGCATCGGCGCAAACCCAATCCGTTCCTCCACATTTTCCATTTCTGCTACTCCGCCTTCAAGGAAGTTTCGGACTTGCCAATTCCCATCTAATACCATAGCCACTTGATTATTTGGCAACATATCTTGAATAACTGTAGGTGTGTAGTTGTTGTTTAGAGCAATAGATAAGGAAGGTCCTAGTTCCCGTTGGTTCATGAACTCATCTATAAACGTTAGTGCGTCAACAAATCCCTGACTATTCACATTCCACTTTTGTTGCTCTTCATCGTATAATGTGTCACCAGTTCCGTAAAATAGCATTTGAAATCCTTGCATGGATGTGGCTTCGCCATTTACTGCTGCAACATTCATAGAAAATGGAATAACATCAGGTTGAGAATCTTTGATAATCTGAGCTGTTTCAAGAATTTCATCCCAAGATTGAGGTTGCCAATCTGCCGGTAAGCCTGCTTCTTCAAAAACCTCAATGTTATACCAGATACCTCTAGTATCTGTTACAGTGGGAATACCATAGACACTTCCATCTGCAGCCGTCACACCTTCTTTTACGTTCTCAAAAAACTGATCCCATTCTTCCCATTCGCCAACATAATCATCAAGATTCGTTAAATAATTTGCAGCAGCATCTGAGTGTAGAATAAACGTATCTTCTGAAATTACATCTGGTGCTGTATTTGCAGACTGCATTGATAATGCCAACCTTGTATTATAGTCTCCTTCGCCACCAGGTATCGGTGTCAAGACAAGATCAATATCGGAATTTTCCGACTCAAAATCTTTTTCAAAGTTTTCTAAGTACTTCAACACAGCGTCTTCTTCTCCTGTTCCACGCCATGTAATCTCAATCGGAGTCTTTCCTTCACTAGATCCGGCTTCTTGGTTTGACTCTGCCTCTCCCCCTCCACAAGCAGAGAGGATTAGAGCTGAAAACAAGGCTGCCGTTAAATATTTTTTCTTTAACATTACCATCACCTATCTTTCTAACGAATTTTATTAAAGCGGTTACATAACAATTGTAACCGCTTTCCACTGAAAAAAACAATTGCACTTTGTACTTTTGTTTTAATTGTTTGAATAAAATATGAAATTTCGTTACTTTCTTCCTGTGGGACGTATTTTTTGAATTGTAAAATACCCGATGTTATATTGGATTCGTTAGAAGTATATACTTTAGAAACAGGAAGGCTGATACGACGTTTACACATACAAAGAAATTGCAGTATCATGCCAAGCCGGATAAACCGGACCCATTAATGGCCCGACGAATCCAAGAAATTCTTGCCGGTCAGTGGGGAGAAATGACAGTTATGCACCAATATCTCTTCCAAGGTTGGAATCTGCGGTGGAATGAGAAGTACAAAGACCTGTTATTGGATACCGGTACAGAAGAAATCGGCCACGTAGAAATGTTAGCTACGATGATTGCTCAATTGGTAGACGGTGCGCCGGTTAACTTGCAGGAAAGCGTCTATAACAGCGGTGACCCTGCTGTGGCGGCGGTTATGGGTGGAATGGACCCACAGCACGCAATCGTACATGGACTAGGTGCGCACCAAAGAAATTCCAATGGGGTGCCATGGAATGCCGACTACTTCGAAGCCAGCGGTAACCTCCTAGCCGACATGCGCTTCAACTTGACAGCTGAGTCAATGGGCCGTCTTCAAGTTGCCCGCTTGTATCATATGACAACCGATAAAGGTGTCCGCGATATGCTCAGCTTCTTGTTGGCCCGTGATACACAGCACCAGCTCCAGTGGCAGCAGGCAATTAAGGAACTAGAAGAAAAAGAAGGATTTATTGTTCCTAAGAGTGCGGAAAGCTTTGAACATACTGAATTCAACCATACTCTTTATAACTTCTCAGAAGGTGATGTGTTTTGCAATAGAGAAGTACATAGTTTTGCAACGAAAAGTACACAATGTTGCCACCCAATAGTTTCCATTTAATTATTCTATTTTTGATAAAGCATTTTTCAAGCGATAGCTTTCACCTGTAAAGGTCAAAATATGTGCGTGGTGAATGAGGCGATCCACCAGCGCCGACGTGAGGCGCGGATCAATAAATACCTTGTTCCAGCTGCTAAATTCTAGGTTGGAGGTAATGATAATGCTTTTTGTTTCATACCAATCACTAATTAATTGAAAAAGCAGTTCTGAACCATTTTTATTAAACGGGACATAGCCCATTTCGTCTAAGATAAT
>NZ_AUCD01000089.1 GCF_000429585.1 Atopococcus tabaci DSM 17538 | reverse complement strand
TCTCGTTGATGTAATCAACTTCACCTTGAGGAAGTTGAATAGGTTTACGTCCACATTTTTGTTTGTTTTCTTTGTATTCTAGATAAATATCGATCGCTGTTTTACCCGTTTTCAACTTCCTGATTACTCTGTAGACTGCTTCATGACCTCGCTTAAGCTTTTTAGCAATCTCGCGACCACTGAGATTAATGGCAAAGTATTCTTCTATGAATATGAGTTCTGTTTTGGTAAGATGGGTGTACGACATGTATGGTGCACTCTCCTTAGCTTTGGTAGGTTAATTTGAGTGTATCATAACATGTCTTTTTTCTGTCTCGCTTAATTATACAATCCACGATAATACTTTGAACCTCTTCATTGTTCAGTGTAAAATGTACTTGGGTCATGTAAAGTCCTCCTGGGTATGTTTTTAGTGGTTAAAAACATTGTACCGTAAAAGGGCTTTTACATGGCCTTTTATCTTTTACACAATTATATGGACTTTATCATTTAACCGGACGTAAAAAAGATATTATAAAAGAAAATGAGTCAATCAGTACCGAGCTGGAAAACGATGCTTAACGTCAATTCAAGTGGGCTATGTTATCAATGCTGCCGGACAAAAGAAAAACGTGTCTTTACATGAAGAGGAAATGCCACTTGTAAGACAGTTATTAGACGATTTTCCCCCGCTCATCACTTCCTTTTTTGTTTTTCTCCTTTTTCTGTTTGGGTGTGCTTGTCGTGAAACGATTATAGCATGTGTCGTCTTTCTTCGTGTCAAGGGTAAAATGCATTCGTGAAGCCCACACTCGCCCTTGACACGCAGACGACACATGCAAGAGCATAACCACGACAAACACACCCATACTAAACAGAAAAAGGATCAATAACAACAAAAAATGCAGGAAGTTCTTTAGCGGGGGAAAATAAGTGGAAAAGCAAGATCAAAAGATTCCGAATCCACTCCCCCAAAACTGCCAGAAAAATTCCCACAGCAATAATTACACCGTACCAATGAATGACAACCGGACCCCATTCTATCGCATGTGGGTTGATCGCTCCAATCAGTAAATTCATTCCATCCCCTTCATCTGAACCGAATCTTAATGAATAGAATTAAGGCTGGAATTTTCACTCCAGCCTTAACCGAATTAATTATTTTTTTAGTCTTCATCCTCATCTTCATAGGCATCATCATCTTCCAATGCTTCTTTGCCTAAGAAGGCTTGCAACATCCAAATGCTTTCATCCAAATGATCTTTGAAAGCAATCAGTGTATCTTCCAACGCATCATCGCCTTCTTCTTGAGCCAAACGTATGGCGCGGACTGTAAATTCACGGGTGCTTCTGAAATCTTCCACGACATTTTCAACCATTTCTTCTGCTTTCAAATACTTGTCAGCCGGGTCTTCCGAAAGCATGGTGTATTTTTCAAATTCGGCGGTTGTGGAAGCTGGTTTGTGTCCTGATACCAACAACCGTTCAGCGATAGTGTCAAACCATTCTTCGTTTGCATTGTACAGTTCTTCCAGTTTGTCATGCAGACTAAAGAAATGAGGACCTTTTACATACCAGTGATACTGGTGTAGTTTTACATGGAGTGTATGGATATTTCCTAAAATATGATCCGCAATGGCTGCTGCATTGATTTTTGTATGGTGTACATGCTCTTTATGCTCTTGCTCTTCTTGCAGTCTTTCTTGTGGTGTTTTATCTTGTGCCATGTTTCTATTCCTCCTACTATTTTTTATTATTTGTTGCCAATGCTAATAAAACGACTGTTGGAAGTAGCTTCCATTTTCAAATATAGCTTACGCTGCTTTGACTTTTGATTTAATAACAGGGTAGCCCAAGTCTTCAATTGCTTTTTCGATTTCTTCGATAGTCACTTTGTCTTCCTCGAAGTTGACTTTTACCTTGCTTGAGTTGAACAAGACTTTCACGCTGCTTTGATCGACACCATCCAGTCCTTTGACGGCACTTTCTATTTTTTGCAAGCAGGACGGGCAGGATAGGGTTTCTAGAGTAATGGTTGCTTTAGACATAAATCATTTCTCCTTTATAAAATTATTTTTATGTTGTTATTCCCTTTGTTATCATCTTACATTTAAAGTATACACCGCATTTGAATTGTTGAACTTGATGACCATCAAGTTTAGAGAATTTATTTTTTTATAAAGAACTATATTACGTTTGGTATGCTTCATCTGCTTCGGATAGCATATTGTAAACAGCCGCATAGGTGCCGCAAACATCTCCCAGAATGGTGTACTGATTGGTTAGTTCGCGCAGTTGATTGAACTCCCTATCCAATTCTGGTTTATCTGAACCAGATTCTTTGGTTTTTTCCATTTGTGTATACACCTCGCGTACCTTAAATGATTCCGGATGATTTTCACTATGACCTGTGTAATAGCTGTGGTGAATAGATCTAATTTTTCCAAATGAGTATGGATATAACCATTAAAGGCAATCCCGTGTGTTTTCTATTTTGATATTTGGTTAAGCTATTTTCACTTTTGATTTGATGACTGGATAACCTAAGTTTTCAATCGCTTTTTCAATGTCTTCGACTGTCAACATATTTTCATCGAAAGCAACTCTGATTTTGCTTGCGTTGAATACTCCTTTCACATTGTTGTGGTCAATGCCGTTAAGTTCTCTTACAGCACTCTCAATTTTTTTCAAACAAGATGGGCAGGCCAAGGGTTCTAATGTAATCACTGCTTTAGACATACTTCAGCTCTCCTTTAACAATTTCTTCTACAATTTTTTGTTTTAGCTGTACTTTCCATGAGCACCCACTAAGATATTCAATTTTTCAATTACGGTGTCTAAACTTTCTGGATTCAATCCGAAATCATCAAATGTTTTCCCATGACCAGATATCAGCATGTCCAGCTTAGGCTGCAAAGCTCCCACAGACTCATCTCCTTCAGGAATGGTACACTTGTGGGCTTTCAATAGCTTGTCTGCTTTTACATGGAGGGAATGAAGGGTCTGTTTATCCAAACGGCTGTCATCAAACTTAACTCCATGGTCTTCGAGTAAAAAATCTAGTTTTTCGTGTATTTCAGTATACCTGTCCATCCTACATTCTCCTTTGTCATTCATTCTTATTCAGCTGTTTCGATTTCTTCTATGCCCGTTTTCACATCATATCTGTCGCCTCTTAAGCGATACTTCAACAATCTCATACCGTTGAAGATGACCACCAAGATACTGGCTTCGTGAACCAACATTCCGATTGACATATTCATCCATTCACTGAACAAGAGGCTGGCCAACAAGACCAAAACAACCCCAACTGCAATGATAATATTTTGTTTCATATTGCTTGCAGTTGATTTCGTCAGCCCTAACGCATGTGGTAAGCGGCTGAAGTCGGAGTTCATCAACACAACGTCAGATGTTTCGATCGCCACATCTGTTCCGCTGCCCATTGCAATCCCGATATCTGCTAGCGCCAAGGACGGGCTGTCATTGACACCGTCCCCGACAAAGGCGACCGTGTGCCCTTTTTGCTGGAGTTTTTCAATATAAGCCGCTTTGTCTTCCGGCAGCATATGCCCGTGCGCTTCGGTGAGGTTCAGTTCACGCGCAACCCGGTCCACTGTGCCTTGGTTGTCGCCGGAAAGAACCACTAAATCTTTCACGCCTAAATTCTTCAATTCCTGCAAGTCTTGTTTCACTCCTGGACGGATTTGGTCGCGGATTCCCATCAGAATCTTCAATTCCCCGTCGACTGCTGTCAATACTAAGGAGTTCCCATTTTTCTCGAATTGTTTGACGTCTTTCTGCGCTTTTTTACTCAACTGCACATTTTCTTTTTCCATCAACGCTACATTTCCAACCGCGATGCGGTGTCCGTCCACTTGAGCGACAATGCCGCCGCCTTTGACGACGTCTGTGTCTTCTACCGGGAACAGTTCTACCGTGCCGGTATGCTGGAGGACGGCCTTGGCTAGTGGATGGTCTGATTCAGTCTCCACGCTGGCTAAATAACTGTAGGCTTTTTCTACATTGTCTCCGTACACTTCTGTTTCCGCGACTTCAGGATTCCCGACAGTCAGCGTTCCTGTTTTGTCGAACACAATCGTATCAACTTTGCTGAAGTCATTGATGACTTCGCTTCCTTTCAAAAGAACTCCATTGCGTGCACCGTTTCCGATTCCGGCTACGTTGGAGACCGGAACCCCAATGACCAATGCACCTGGACAGCCTAGGACTAAGATCGTAATCGCCAATTCAACGTTTTGGGTCATTGCCCAGACAATGAATGCCAGAACCAAAACAGTTGGGGTATACCATTTAGAAAAGCGGTCAATAAAGCGCTCTGCTTCTGATTTAGAATCTTGCGCTTCTTCCACAAGTTCAATGATTTTACCGAATGTGGTGTCTTCTCCGACTTTGTCTGCCCGAATCTGAATGGTGCCATTTTCCAATATCGTACCGGCAAAGACTTCACTGCCTTCTGTTTTTGTGACAGGAACGGATTCTCCTGTGATACTGGCTTCGTTGATATACCCTTCGCCTGTCAGAACGGTTCCATCTACTGGAACTTTCGCACCAGTTTTGACAAGCAGAACATCTCCTTCATCTACATCATCTACATCTACTTCTTCAAATTCTCCGTCTTCTGTTTGGACCAAGGCACTTTCTGGTGCCATGTCGGTTAATTCTTTGATTGCTGAACGTGTCTGGTTCAATGTACGCTGTTCCAAATAATGTCCGAACAAGAACAAGAACGTAACGATAGCCGATTCCTCATAGTTTTGAATCAAGAACGCTCCGATAACGGCAATCGTGACTAAGACATCAATACTGACAACTTTCACTTTCAATGCTTGATACGCTTGAATGGCGATTGGAGCGACCCCAAAGATCGAGGCGATAATCAACGACCACTCAGCAAGAAATGCATTTCCTAAAGCGAAGTGACTGAAAAATCCGACTGCAATTAGAATTCCACTGATCAATGTAATTTGATTTTTCTTACTTAATATATATCGTTGCATGTTTTTTCCCTCCAAGTATTTTTGTTATTTTTAGTATAAGGTACCGTCAATGATTAAAACTTGATTGTCATCAAGTTTGCTTTTTTTTTTTAACTTTGCTCAACCGGGTTCAATTGGGTCACATACTGAACAGGGTGGCCGACAACTGTATATAGTCGGGATTGTACTTTACACGTACTTCCCCAACCTTTGCTAATACTTGTGTAAAATAGATACCTATTTGTTCTTCAAGGGCATATTAGATTTTCCGAGTGCAAGATATGAAGTCAAATGGTTTGATGTTTAGCATCACATTTATAGCAAGATTCATTTCTTGTCGTTGTGTTCTGTATGTATCATATAGTTAATTCACGAAAGAGAAATTGATGGGAATCAAGTTTAATCATCTATCAATAAATTCCTAATCTTGGATTAATACCTGAGAGATAAAACTTTTGCGATCGCTTCATTGTTTATTCCTTGCCTGAGGAGACGAAATGAATTAAGAATTCCTTATTTTTTAGTTACTTATTGGAAGCAGTAACTTTCGTTCATTAAAAAAAGCTGAGCAATTCGCTCAACTTTTCTACGTAATCCTTTTTTGTTTTTTCCAGTGGAGTGTATCATAAACGGATGGTAAAGAGCCTTAGATAAAGAGAGTGCTTTTGAGACAAAAAAGGACCACTTTTTTATGAAAAAAGCGGTCAGAAATTACACTCTCATACAAAATCAGTCAAACAGCCTATACTTTACTATATAATTGTAAAGTATAGGCTGTTTAAATCCGTTAATTTTTATTTGTCGCCACTAAGTTTTACAAGGATTTTCGCTTGACTCTTATCATTGCTTAATGATTCAAAACCATTTTCAACGATATTTTCTAGCTCAATATGGTCAGTAATAAGTGGTGATACATCAATTTGATTATTTTCAATCATCTTCAGCGTTAGATCAAAAATATCATCTTCATACGCTAGTGTTGATGATATACGAACACCAGAAGCTGTTAATAACATTGGATTAAAGTCAATGGGTTCTTCAAAAATAGAGACCACAGTGACTGTACCGCGTGGACGAGTCACTTGAATTGCTTGTTCTAATGTTACAGGCACGCCAGCCACTTCAAATGTTCGATCAACTCCATCTGGGTAACGTTCTTTAATGTACTCATTTGGATCAACTTCACCCGAGTTAACGACATGAGTTGCTCCGACTTCTTTCGCTTTTGCTAGTCGCTCTTCCGATAAGTCAAATGCAAAAATTTCTTTAGCACCAGCTGCACGTGCAGCAATAATATTTACTAATCCAATCGGACCAACACCAAAGACTGCTACCGTTTCGCCAAACTCCATCTCTGATTCTCGAATAGCTTGCATCGCAACAGCAGTTGGCTCTACTAACGCAGCAATTTCTAAAGAAACATCATCACTGACTTTAACCACGTTAATCTTGTCAACAACTGTATAATCAGCAAATCCACCATCTGAGCCTAAACCAACGAATTGGAAGCCTTTATACATATCATATAAACGATTATCATGATTACCACTTGTGATAAGTGGATTAATTGCTACTTTGTCACCTGGTTTTACTGTCTTAACGTTACTACCAACTTCTTCAACAACACCTGAAAATTCATGTCCCATGGTAATAGGACGTTTTTGACCAGTAAGTGGATCAGGTTCATCGCCTGGAGCTATGATTGGCCCTGCTAAATATTCATGTAAGTCACTACCACAAATACCCGCCCAAGCTACACGCACTTTAACATCATCGTCACCAACTAGCTTTGGTTCTTCGATGTCTTCCACACGAATATCTTTTGCATTATAAAATCTGATAAAGTCCATATAATTGTGTAAAAGATAAAAGGCCATGTAAAAGCCCTTTTACGGTACAATGTTTTTAACCACTAAAAACATACCCAGGAGGACTTTACATGACCCAAGTACATTTTACACTGAACAATGAAGAGGTTCAAAGTATTATTGAAAATTCTGTAAAAGACGATGTCTCTAAAAACATTTTGACCACTGTATTCAATCAATTGATGGAAAACCAGCGAACTGAATACATTCAAGCTGAAGACTATGAACGATCTGAAAGCCGAAAAAGCCAACGAAATGGCTACTACGAGCGTGACTTTACGACTCGCGTTGGAACTCTTG
>NZ_AUCD01000088.1 GCF_000429585.1 Atopococcus tabaci DSM 17538 | reverse complement strand
GATAAAGTCCATATAATTGTGTAAAAGATAAAAGGCCATATGATCGTCCTTTTACGGTACAATGTTTTTAACGACAAAAACATACCTAGGAGGACTTCATATGACCCAAGTACATTTTACACTGAATGTCGAAGAGGTTCAAAGTATAATTGAACATTCGGTGAAAGATGATGTATCGAAAAATATTTTAACGACGATTTTCAACCAGCTGATGGAAGAACAGCGTTCTGAATACATACAAGCTCAAGAATACGAACGAACGGACAGCCGGATCAGTCAGCGAAACGGCTACTACGAGCGTGACTATACGACACGCGTTGGCACCCTGGAATTGCGAGTTCCTCGTACACGGGATGGCGGATTTTCACCTTCGGTGTTCGAGCGTTACCAACGGAATGAGAAGGCGCTGCTGGCTTCCATGTTGGAGATGTATGTTTCCGGTGTTTCCACTCGTAAAGTTTCCAAAATTGTCGAAGAATTATGCGGAAAATCCGTCTCTAAATCCTTCGTGTCCAGCCTTACCGAACAGTTAGACCCTATGGTCCAAGAATGGCAGAATCGATCCCTTACAACGACCGAGTACCCTTACGTTCTGACAGATGTCTTATACATTAAAGTTCGTGAAAATCGCCGTGTCATTTCTAAAAGCTGCCACATAGCTATTGGCATTACCGAAGACGGCTATCGAGAAATCATCGGCTTTATGATCCAAGGCGAGGAAAGCGAAGACACTTGGTCAACATTTTTCGAGTCATTAAAGGAACGTGGCCTTACAGGTGTAAAACTAGTTGTTTCAGATGCCCATAAAGGGCTAGTAGCGGCTGTTCGCCAGAGTTTTACCTATGTTTCCTGGCAAAGATGTCAAGTTCACTTTCTAAGAAACATTTTAAGTAAAGCCCCCAAGAAAAATGCCAAAAAATTTCGGGAGGCAGTGAAAGCCATCTTCAAACTGACAGATATTGATTTTGCCCGCACAATGAAAAATGCTTTGGTAGATGAATACATCGATCAAACGAAATATACCGAAGCTTGCGAAACACTTGACGCAGGCTTTGAAGATGCTTTTCAGTATACGGAAGCCGGTCAAGGCTACAATCGACTGAAGAGCACGAATCTTCTGGAACGATTGAATAGCGAAATCCGTCGGCGAGAAAAAGTCATAGGCATTTTTCCCAATCAGGCTTCGGCTAACCGCTTAATTGGTGCTATCTTGATGGATCAGCATGATGAGTGGGTGGGCAGTAATCGGAAATATCTCGCCATGGATCGCTAAACCCGTGAAGGCTTGACAATGAGCCTCCTTCGGCATGCCTTTTAGTCTGTGCAGGCCGATGAGGCCAGCCTGTCACAAGACTAGCATGCCGAAGCTCATTGTCAAGCCTCACTACTTACCATTCAGTAAGTAGAAGCGTTAGAAACATTGACTACTCTTTTACACAAAATTATGGACTTGACTTTGTAAGGCATCTGATTTTCTATAACTAATGAAGAAAAATGCTATAATGGCTGATATAATAGCGTTATTTATTGTGAGGTGTGAATTTAAATGTGGATATTTACTAAAGAGGAAGAATTAAATTCTGAAAAGATAAAAGAATTGAAGAATCAATGGTTCACTATGGAAGAGGCAATTGAGGAATTATCATTTGACGGAAAAAATTATTCAGAATCATCTTTTCGTAGAGATGCAGCTAAAGTTAATACTAATAAAGAGTTTGCCCAAATTGGAAAGCCTATGGTAAAAGAGGAGAAATTGGGAGGTAAAGGGCGACCAAGAAAAGTGTATAATCGTGCATTTGTTGAAGCACTTCGAACATTTGCAATAAGCGATTCTTATAAACAAGTCGAGGAGGAACCTATTGAATTCTTTATAAACAATGAATGGAAAGACATGATTAAAGGTAAATTCCAAAAAACATTGAAAGACTATAAAGTTGAACAAAAGTACATCAATATCATTGTTGAAGAACTTTTAAGTATAGTTAATGATGATATTATACAAAATTGCAATGCCTTAGTTGGACAAAATAAATTATTGGTACATCAAAATAAAAAATTAGAAGATACCAAGGAATATTATATTTCTCTACACCGAGGTGTTGAAGAGAACGCAAATATATTAAATAACATTGCCAATCATATAAAAAACGATATTTCTGAATCCTCTTCAGCATTAAGTAGAAAAGAGGTTTATCACTTGGATCAAACACTTAAAGTAAATAACAAGTTAGATGAAATACTGAAATTATTGAAGGAAACTAAAAGCGATAGGCCTTAAAATAGATGTCTCTATTAATCATCCTTTTCAGCCCCCCTAATTATAATCTTCTAATTCGTCTGTAAAGCAGAGACGAATTATCAATTAAGTAAAGGGTCTTCGTTCTTCGGATGTTATGAGTCAGCCAAGTAGGATAAGGGTGCGTAATAAAGCAATTTACGCTTTTAACGCACCCTAATTCATTAGGCTTCCCCAAAACATATACGAATCACTTGATAGCTTTGCTACTTACGCCACTTGACATTAATCGATGCGAAGATTCTCTCTGTGGTGACCAAAAAGGTCAAAAAATAATAGAGAGGTTGATCTAGATGGAAACCATTTTAGAGATTGTACGCATTGAACAAGTAATTCGAGAGGCAGAAGAAGGAGTTAATTACATTATTCGCAGTCCAGAAGATGGGGCAAAAATAGCATCTCGCTTTATTGGTCGTGATGATCGAGAAGTATTTTTTGTTATGTGTTTAAATACGAAAAATAATGTTATTGCAGTCCATCGATGTCATGTTGGTTCATTAAATTCCTCGATCGTACATCCTCGCGAGGTGTTTAAGTCAGCAATACTTAATAATGCAGCAAGTGTCATTGTGGCACATCAGCATCCAAGTGGTGACATAACACCGTCGATGGAAGATATTAACGTTACAAAGAGATTAGTCGAAGCTGGGAAGTTACTAGGCATTGAAGTACTAGATCACCTAGTGGTAAATAGTGATAACAGTTTTACTAACCTGAAAGAAAGAGGCTATATTTAAAAGGGAGAATTAACTCCATTTTTTTCTTCGACGTATTTTATATTCAACAAAATTCTTATAGCTTGTTCTAACGGGACAGAATACTTGAAAAAGAGGTATTTAATATTATACTTGACCGTGTACTAAGGTACACGGTTTATTATGTTTATAGGGGGATAAAATGAGTTATCGAATTAGTGTATTTGCAGAAAAATGTGGTGTAAATAAAGAAACGATTAGATATTACGAACAAAAAGCATTATTAAAAGAACCTTTCCGAACGAATACAGGCTATAGGATATATTCAGATGATGATGTTAAGCGTGTAAAATTTATCAAAAAACTACAAGACCTTGGCTTTACATTGAGTGAAATCTACAAATTGCTTGGAGTTGTTGATAATGATGAAGTTCGTTGCAAGAATATATATGAATTTGTATCAAAAAAGGAAATAGAAATTCATGAACAAATTGCAGATTTAAAGCGTGTTGAGTCAATGTTAAAGGACTTGAAAAGCCGTTGTCCTGATCAAAAATCGTTACATCAATGTCCTATAATTGAATCGTTAATTCCCTAATTGAATAGAAGGAGGAATAAATATGAAAAAATATCTGATTAGAATCAATGGAATGACTTGTACTGGATGTGAACAACATATTGATTCTGCATTAACCAATATAGGTGCTAAAAATATCGAAACCAGTTTTCGTCGTGGTGAATCGGTATTTGAATTACCTAATGATATTAATGTGAAGCAAGCAGAACAGGCAATCATACAAGCAAAATACATTCCTGAAAATGTAGAGGAAATTTCATCCACTAGAAATGTAGTGTTAGATCATAAAGATGGTTATGATTTACTCATTATCGGTTCAGGTGGGGCTACATTTTCTGCTGCTATTAAATCGATTGAATATGGTGCTAAGGTTGGCATGATTGAACGTGGTACAGTTGGAGGAACTTGTGTAAATAATGGGTGTGTACCATCAAAAACACTTCTAAGAGTAGGAGAAATCAACCATTTAGCAAAAGCAAATCCGTTTACAGGGATACAAACCTCTGCTGGAGAAGTTGATTTAGCCTCTTAAGTGAATCAAAAGGATGAATTAGTTAAAGAACTTAGAAATCAGAAATATATAGATTTAATAGATGAATATGGCATTGATTTAATTAAGGGTGAAGCTAAGTTTGTTGATGAGAATACGGTTGAAGTAAATGGTAAGAAACTTTCTGCCAAACGATTTTTAATCGCAACAGGTGCTTCTCCATCTATACCAACGATTTCAGGACTTGAAGAAGTAGATTATCTAACAAGTACAGCACTACTAGAATTTAAAAAGTGCCTAAAAGACTAACTGTTATTGGTTCAGGTTACATTGGATTGGAACTTGGGCAACTATTCCATAATTTAGGTTCAGAAGTAACGCTTATACAAAGAAGTGAGCGTCTTTTAAAAGAATATAACCCAGAGATTTCAGAAGCAGTAGAAAAAGTTTTAACAGAACAAAGTATAAACCTTGTGACAGGTGCTACCTATGATCGTGTAGAACAAGTTGGAGATGTAAAGAAGGTTTATATAACGGTAAATGGCAAGAAAAAAGTCGTGGAATCAGAACAATTACTTATAGCAACAGGAAGAAAACCAAATACGGATACTTTAAATTTAAGTGCGGCGGGTGTTGAAGTTGGAAAGCGTAATGAAATCCTAATAAATGATTATGCTAGAACAAGTAATGAGAAGATTTATGCTGCAGGAGATGTAACATTAGGTTCTCAGTTTGTCTATATAGCAGCCTATGAAGGTGGGGTCGTTGCTGATAATGCAATTGGAGGGTTAAATAAAAAATTAGATTTATCAGTTGTTCCTGCTGTCACATTTACAAATCCATCAATTGCAACAGTCGGCATAACAGAGAAAAAAGCAATAGAACAAGGCAATGAAGTAAAAACATCTGTACTATCTTTAGATTCCGTTCCTAGAGCATTAGTAAACCGTGAAACCACAGGTGTATTAAAGATTGTTGCTGATGCTAAAACATTAAAAGTTCTTGGAGTTCATATTGTATCTGAAAATGCAGGAGAAGTTATTTATGCAGCGACTTTAGTAGTTAAGTTCGGTTTAACCGTAGAGGATTTAAAAGACAGTCTTGCACCATATTTAACAATGGCAGAAGGATTAAGACTAACTGTCCTTACGTTTGATAAAGATGTTTCAAAGTTATCTTGTTGTTCAGGGTGAATGTAAATAAATGGGTGCATTACCTTAATCAGTTCAATTAACCTAATGTATTCAACTAGGATCTATCATTTGGTTCAAATTGGTACAAGTAATGTCAATTTCAATCCTTTTTCATTTATTTTTTTCCATATAACAATTCCCGAAATGTTGATATAAATGGATTACAATGTATTCAATACACTTATAATTTATCTGGATATTTTCTGAGAAATAGTCTGTTCAAATATAGAGGAGTTTATTAATTATGTGTTACAAATATATAGTTCCTGATATCGTGAAAAAGAAAGCATTGAGTTTGGGTGATGTGGGTGAAAAATGGCTCAATAATATAGGTAACCTAATTACTTTATTAGAGGATAAATGGAACGTGAAGGTTATTAAAAGTTTAAAAGGAGGCTCAGAAGCTTTTGTGGCTGAAGTTACGACCACAGGTAATAATAAAGCTATTATGAAGGTTGTAATGCCATCGGTACAAGGTAATTCAGATTTTGAACAACAAATAACGGCACTAAAATTAGCTAATGGAAAAGGGTATGTACGATTAATAGACTTTGATTTAAAAAATAGAGCATTGTTGGTTGAAAAATTAGGGAAACCACTAAGTGAGTTTAATTATAGTTCTAAGATTCAAATGGAAGTTATCTGTAAAACATTAAACCAAACTTGGATAGTTGTGGAGCAGGAAAAAACTAATTTACAAACAAGTACCTCCCTCATTACATGGTTCTCAACCTTTATTGTAGATTTATGGTTAGAGCTAAAGAAGCCTTGTGAAAAAAGTATTGTAGATAAATCATTAAGTTATTTAGAAAATCGTTTGAGAGTAGCTGAGTTGCAAAACGGAGTGTTAGTACATGGTGATGCACATAATGGAAATATTCTACAAGTTGAAACCAGTTCTGAGAGTGAAAGTATGTTTAAATTTATAGACCCTGATGGATTAATTGCTGAGCCTGCATATGACTTAGGTGTATTAATGCGGGAATGGGCGGATGAATTAATCTTAAATCCTGTAGAGAGTGGTTATAAAAGGTCTATCTTTCTTGGTGAATTAACTAATGTAGAACCAATGTCAATAAGAGAGTGGGGATACATCCAAGCAGTAGCAACTGGATTATTACTGATGAAAATCGGTGAAAAACCTCAAGGTATGCAATTACTTGATATTGCATCGGAATGGAGTTACGGCTTTCAAAGCGAACCATATTAAAAATTAATGGTCACGTGGTTATTTTTCACATTTCTTAAAATGTTTATTGAACTATCGGAGCGCTTTAGTGGAACAAACTGTCACAGCTCTTGTGTCGCTAACAGGGAGAAGAGTTGAGGAACCTACAAGCCAAGCTATACTGTTTTTACTTTGAAAAAGAGAACTCAGATTTTATAATTACTATATAAGATAAACGACAACGCCAGGTTGAATGAAATGGAGGACGAAGAAATGGATAAGTAACGTACAGATAATATTAAATTTAATTTATGGGAGTTGAAAGATTTATGACAATACAAAATATTTTAAACGAAATAATTAAGGAACTGAACGGGATATCTGGCATTGAAGGGATAGTTTTAGGAGGTTCAAGAGCAAGAGGCACTAATCACGACACGTCTGATATTGACATTGGAATATACTATGATGAATCGGCAGATTTTAATGTCAACGATGTTAGCAGAGTTGCTACTAAACTGGATGATGAACATAGAGAGAATTTAATTACATCTTTAGGCGAATGGGGTGCTTGGATAAACGGTGGTGGATGGATTATTGTTCAAGGTTATCATGTTGATTTAATATTCCGTGATGTTAATAGAGTGGAACAAGTCATTGATGAATGCCTGTTAGGTAACGTTTCAACTCATTACCATACAGGACATCCACATGCTTACCTGAATGTTATGTACATGGGGGAATTGTCCATCTGTAAAATATTAGATGAAAAAACGAATCGAATTTCCAAACTGAAATCCAAAACCATTCCATATCCCAAACCTTTAAGAGATGCAATAATTGGTTACTTTATGTTCGAAGCAACCTTTTCTTTAATGTTTGCTAAAGATAATGTTGATAAAGATGATATCTCTTATGTTACAGGTCATTGTTATCGAACAATCTCATGCCTAAATCAAGTCATATTTGCTATGAATGAAGAATATTGCATCAATGAAAAAAAGGCAGTTCGAATGATTGACGGGTTTGATATAAAGCCACAAGGCTACAAAAAAAGAATAGATGAAATTATCAAATTGCTTTCTCCAAGCATAGATAGCACAAGACGAGGGCTTGAAATACTTCAAGAACTTATTTTTGAGACAGAGGTTTTATTAAGTAATTAGGCTAAGGTAAAAAAGGTATATGGAAATCTTATTTCCTGTACTTTTTTATACTTCTTTTGTGCATTGTGAAAAAATACACTTAAAGTAAAGGGGTGCTTTAGTTTTGATTTAATAAAAAAAGAATCCCTTTGGTTGAAGTGACCCCTAAAAGTTAGACACGGTTATTTCATTTAGGCAGCTTGGTTAAAATGAGTTCGGTACTGCACCGGACTCATTTTTAATTTTGC
>NZ_AUCD01000087.1 GCF_000429585.1 Atopococcus tabaci DSM 17538 | reverse complement strand
ATTATTTCAGCTCGTAAAAACGGAACGCTTTTAGAAGCTTTGAGAGCGGAACTACCTGCATTTGAACAAACCATTGTCCCTGAATTTAAAGGGGCTGTTAGAGCTGTTTTGAAAAAGATTCATCGTCCTTCTATAGGGGTTAAAATAGGTGAAATAGCTAATTATAGTTCCACATCAAGTCCAATGGGACAACTGAAGAAAATGTTTGGGTAATGAAACACACAGAACGAGCCATTTTAATATTAAAATTGAAGAGTTACCATCTCTAGAGAAAAGTTTCCGCCAAAGTATTGACACATACGAAAAAGTCCTCTGTGTTCCATTTCAGAAGAATCATGGTACACTAGAAGCGATACTTTCATAGGAGGAACAGATATGCTTAAACTGATTGCATCTGACATGGATGGGACACTGCTCAATGAAAAAATGGCTATTTCAGAGACAAACGCTCAAGCTATTCAAAAAGCTCAGCAAGAAGGGATTCATTTTATAGTCGCTACCGGCCGTGGTTACGAACAGGCTGTCCCTTTATTGGAAGAAGTCGGGCTTTCCTGCCCCATCATCGCTTTGAACGGTGCACAACTGTTTGACGAAAGCGGCAAACTGATTTACAGCCGTGGAATCGAAAAGCAGCAAGTACGAGACTTGTTGGCTATGATTGACGCCATCGGTGCGCATGGGGAAATCATGACGACCAGCGGTATTTTCTCGGACAATCGTGAAAAACGTCTGGAATCAATCGGTCAGATGTTAATGGAACTCAATCCAAATGTCACTTTCGAAGAAGCTCTTGAATACTCCCGCGAACGCTTGGAAGAACTGCATATTTCTTTCGTGAACAACTACGAGGAAATTCTCCAGCAGGACGATGTTGCCGTGTTAAAAGTTTCCGCCTTCCATAGAGACGGTGAAGTCATCTTAGAACCTCTGCAAGCTGCTATCGAGTCCGAACACACCGATTTGTCAGTTACTTCCTCGCACTTCAGCAACCTTGAAATCAACCATGCATCCGCTCAAAAAGGGATTGCTTTGGAAGAATATGCCAAAACATTGGGCATTGAAGCCGAAGAAGTCTTGGCTATCGGAGACAACATCAATGACTTGTCGATGTTGGAATGGGCCGGTTACAGCTTTGCGGTCGACAACGCACGCATCGAAGCAAAACGTGCAGCCAGATACCACACTTCCTCCAATGTGGAAAACGGAGTGGCCGAAGCCATCTCCCGCGTGATGCAGAACCAATTGGTCGAACAGCCGGCAGTTGGAAGAACGATTGACAACTAGCCGGAAAATGCTACAATAAAGGAATCAATTTATTCGTGCTCGCTGATGTGGAACAGCACTGAGCTCCACCCGAGTTCGACCAATCAAGGGGGAAAAGAAGTTGGCAGACACCAAACTCACACTTACAATTGCAGGAAATGACGCAAGCGGCGGCGCCGGCATCGCGGCGGATTTAAAAACATTCGCCGAGTATGGCACTTATGGGATTGCAGCGTTGACCACCATCGCCATGATGGATCCAGACAACAACTGGAAACACAACGTCACACCAATCGATGCTGAGGTGGTTCGTGGTCAGCTGAAGACAGCCACTGCCGGGCCAAAAATTGCGGCATTGAAGACAGGAATGCTGCCGAATGTTCCGGTTATTGAGGTGATTGCGGAAACGATTCGTGAACACAGCTTGGAGAACGTCGTTATCGATCCGGTCATGGTTTGCAAAGGAGAAGACGAAGTCCTCAATCCTGAAAACGCCAATGCCCTTCGCGACATCTTGACGCCATTGGCTACGGTGGCTACGCCGAACTTATTTGAAGCCGGGCAACTGTCGGGCCTTGGAACGCTAAAAAATTTGGATGACATGAAAAAAGCAGCCAAAATTATCCACGAGTCCGGCGCTCAAAACGTCGTCATCAAAGGCGGCAAAGCCTTGGATGGGAACAAAGCGATTGACTTGTTCTACGACGGAAACGAGTTTACTGTATTGGAAACTGAAAAAATTGAACCAGCTACCAACCACGGAGCGGGTTGCACATTTGCGGCAGCCATCACAGCTGGTCTTGCAAGAGGGTTGGCGCCGAAAGAAGCGGTCTTGAAAGCGAAAGAGTTCGTTACGGAAGCAATTCGCAGCGGATTCGAATACAATCAATTCGTTGGTTCTGTCTTCCACAGCGGATACCGCTTGTCCAAACAAGAATCCATTTAAGGGGTCACACTTTCAGTTGTTTTTTTCGTTATTAATGATGACGAATGCCTTCTGAAAGGAGAAACCATCATGGACTTTACCGAATGGCTGTCTGTCGCGATGGATATTGTCGCCAATACGGGATTTCCCATTTTTGTGGCGCTGTATCTGTTGCACCGGATGGAATCGAAATTGGATGATGTGGTCAATGCATTGAAAGATTTGAGTCGGACCATCGACAGAAGCGCAGCGGTCAGCCGCTGAGACAAATGAAAAGTACACTGGGAATGTTTCCCGGTGTACTTTTTTTATTGCCTGCTGCTTCGTTTCTGTTTCCAAAAAACGACAGACATCCGATGAACTTTGTAACAGTTTGTACACCTCCCCTTCGGTTTTTCTGCAATTTCTGCTATAATAAATGAGACGAAGGCGAGTATACATTTTTCAACAGTAATTGATTCAGTTCTTTTTGTCTTTATAGTGATGGTGGGTTTGAATAATTCGAGGTGGTAAGAAATGGTTCGTCTTTTTATGAAGCAGGAATACATTTCCATGCAAAACAGAATTATCGTAAAAGACGAAAGTGGAAAAGATGTCTTTTTGATTGTTGGTAAATGGGGACGTGTCGGAGATGCTTTGTCCTTGTATTCTCTGGACGGCAACTTGATTGCCGAAGCGAAACAGACATTCCTTTCCATTTTTCCAAAGTTCGATCTATATTACGAAGGTGAAAAAGTCGCATCTGTTGTCAAAAGACCCGGAATCCGGGACCCGTATTTCACTGTAAGCAAATTGAACTGGGTGATTTCTGGGAATTTCAGCGAAAAGAGATACACTATCCGGCATTATACCGAGTTGATCATGAAATTAGAAAAATCGCATTCTTATACCGGTGACTTCTATTCATTGCTTGTGATGAATGAAGAGCATGCCCCGCTTTGCTGTTTGTTGTCGGTAATCGTGGATCATTACTCGCCGAGACGTTCTTCATTGCGGCAACTCCAGCTGCAAAGCAGGTACAGCTTAGGGTTTTACCAACCCGTCTTTGGTTTTTCTACTTTTTGCCATGACCTTGTCGTCACAAATTGTAGGTTGTCCAAAAAGACGGATTGATTCTGTGTGTGTAACACACGTTACAGGTTCATTTTATTCAGGAGGGGAAAATCATGTATCTCAACGTAACCGACTCTGCTAAGAAGCGCCTAGAAAAAATCACGGATTCCCACGATGGGAAAGTGGCTCTTTATTACAATGAAGGGTTTAAAGGAACGTATGCGTGCAGCATCCGTGGTGTGTTCACTTTGAAACTCATCTCGAATGATTCAACGGAATACGCTCAAGTGATTGACTCCAACGTTGGACCCTTTTATATCGATCGTACCGATTATGGGGAACTCACGGAGAAGATGACCTTGGATTACAACAAACCCCGCAACGTCCTTTCATTGCGCAGTCCGTATGGAATCATCGCAGACAATATGGATGTACTAGATGAAGACGACAAAAAAGTATATTAACCGCACAAAAACCGCTCTTTCCTCTAATCAACGAGAAGAAAGAGCGGTTTTTTTCTTTATTCTGTTGTCTCTGAGACGAGTTTGTTTCTGGCGTCTTCTTTGTACCGGGCGAGAATGAAAAAAGCTTCTTTCAGCGGTTTTTCTTTCGCTTTTTCCGCGTACTCTTCCAATAAACGTGCATTGATGTACAAGTCGGTTCCGAGCCCCAGCTTGTTTTGAATCTTTTTCGCTTTTTTTCTGCTCTCCGCCTCTTTCCCAAGCCAGCTTTCAAATCCATCTGCGGCATACCGGACTTTTTTTGCCTGGATGCGGACTTGATGCGATGCTTCATGATCACTGTGGTCGGTTTCCTCGTAAAGCTCCTTCAATTTTTTTGTCTTTTTCTTGAGTCGCTTCTCCAGAAACTTTGTCCATTCTTTTTGTGTACTCAGCTGAAACGAAAGTTGCTCAATTGCTCTTTTCGTTTGTGTGACAGCTGTTTCCACTTCTTGGTGAGTGGTTTTGGAGAAACCGCCGCGGAGCCGCTTCTGGCGTTCATTGCGGAGGAACTTGAACACGTCGTAATAGTTGTCCACCAAATCCGGTTCTTTCAAAGCCAGCTGCCCGCATTCTTCGATCAACACATCCGCTTCACGTAATGAACCCAACCTTCCTCCTGCGGCTTTCAATGCACCGTTCAGTTCGGTATACGTTTCTTCCGCCAACTGCGGTTTCAAGAAATTCAACATTCCTCTCATTCGACGCAGATTGACGCGTAATTGATGCACCGTCTCAGGCTCATAGGGATTATTTTGGTAGTCTTTGTACGCCTGTTCCACAACATGCATCTGCTGCGCCAATACGGCTTTTATTTTTTCCGATTCGTCGCTGAATTGCCTGGGACGCCCCGGCTTTTGTTCCCACAGCAGCGTGGCTTTGGAAGGGTTTTGATCATCCACCCGCAAAGCCTTCGCTTCGCCTTTTGAAAAAGGATGGTCGCTGCCTGTCCATTCATGCACCCAGCTGCCGAGAATCGGTTCGTGACCCACGCAAACCACCTGTTCTTCCGCTCCCACTGTTTGGATGTCTTCAAGGAAGGCGTTGAAGTCTCCTGTCGCCAGCCAGTCTTTTTCTTCTGCTTTTTCCCAAGATAATGCGCCTGTCAACAGAGCGGCGGTTTCTTTCGCACGTTCCATCGGACTGGTCCAAACATGCACGTGCTTTGATTCTTGCAAATACGGCATCAGTGAAGGGATAAATTCCGAAAATTCTTTTATCCCTTTTTCCGTCAAACGGCGCGCGGCGTCTTCTTTTTCCGGTGTCCTTTTTTCAGCCTTTCCGTGACGGATTAGTACAACCTCTCTTGGCATTCTGTTCCCTCCTCAGTTTTTCCTTTTCAAGCAAATAACGTGCCTGTGCTTTGGCATCAGTATATCTCAAACGAGCGGGCAAAAACAAAAAAGCCCTCTTTCATCAGCTGTTGCCTGATGAAAGAGGGCAGAATTTATTAGATGTTCTTTTGCATGTGGTCGTACATATGAGATGCCAACCGGCGCTCGCCTACTTTTACAAATCCTTGGCGCTCGTACAGTTTCCGGGCAGAAAGGTTCTGTTGATCACAGTTCAATCCGACGACGGTTTCACCTTGCCGGCCTGCCCATTCCGGGACAGATTCCAACAATTCCGTTGCGACTCCCTGCCTACGGAAGTCCGGATGGGTGACAATCGAATCCAAATACCATTCCCCCGGCTGAGTCTCCGAGTCGATGAAGACCCGGAATGAGTCTCCATATCCGTGCTTCTGTGCTATACGCATCAAGGGTTGGTCAATCACCGGTTCGAGTTCGCCTTTGTAGCCAAACGCAACTCCGGCAATTTGTCCGTCTCGTTCGCAGACCACTCCATTGCGGAAACTGTATCGATACGTTTCCTCCTGCATCGCCTCCGACAAGAGACGGAGAAGTTCATTTTTCGGCATGTTTTCAATAATCGGAAGTTCCATGTCTTGGAGGATGATGTACACCAATTCCGCCAAATCCATGGTTTCTTCCGCTCGGGCTGTTCGTATCATCTTGTTCTCCTATTCCTTAAGTTGGTTGTTCGGCCTCGTTCAACACTTCTTTAATACGCACCGCAACCTTCTCCGGAATACCTAAACTCTTGATTTCTTCCACATCGGCTTCTTTGATCCGTTTCATCGATTTGAAGTGGCGCAATATTTTGGTGCGGGTCTGCGGCCCAACGCCTTCAATTGTATCCAACCGCGAAGCAAAACTACTTTTGCTGCGGACATTCCGGTGGAACGTGATGGCAAACCGGTGCACTTCTTCCTGGATGCGCTGCACCAGGTAAAACCCTTGCGTACCGGGCTCCAACGGCACCTGCTCCAATGGTTCCCCAAAGATCAACGCCGCGGTCCGGTGCTTGTCGTCTTTGACCATTCCGGCAACTGGAATGTCCAGTCCCAACTCATTTTCCAACACATCCAAAGCCGCGTTGACCTGGACAATGCCTCCGTCCATCAAAACCAAATCCGGCAGGTCCCCGCTCTCTTTCAACAAACGGGAATACCGACGACGGATGACTTCCTTCGTGGTCGCCGCTTCGTTGCTTCCAACCACGGTTTTGATTTTGTATTTGCGGTAATTGTTCTTATCCGGCTTGCCGTCTTTGAACGACACCATCGCAGAAACCGGGTTGGTCCCCTGAATGTTGGAGTGGTCAAATGCTTCGATTCGTTCCACATACGGCAGGTTCATCGCTTCAGACAGCTGACGGGCCGCTCCAATCGTCTTCTGTTCGTCCATTTCCAACAGGCGGAAACGTTCTTTCAACGAAATTTCACTGTTTTTCTCCGCCAAATCCAGCAGTTGTTTTTTCGCCCCGCGTTTCGGTACCCGCATGTTCACTTCCAAAATTTCACTTAGTTCGTCCATTTCCACACCTTCAGGAACCAAAATTTCCTTTGGTTTAATGGCATTGGAGTTTTCGTAATACTGTAAGATGTACCGAGACAGTTCTTCTTGTGGTGTAGCGTGACACGGGAAAATGGCTGCTTTGCGTTTGATCAGCGTGGCTTGTCGGATGAAAAAGACTTGGATGGAAATGTAGCCTTTGTCCACGTAGTAATTGAAGATATCCCGCGGTGTGCGGTCGGTGGAGATCATGGTTTGTTTTTCCACCGTTTCTTCAATATAAGACACTTGATCGCGGTATTCGGCCGCCCGCTCGAATTCCATGTTCTCCGCGGCTTCTTCCATTTTGTTTTTCAGGGCATTTTTAATTTCTTTTACGTTTCCATTTAAAAATCGTTTGATTTTGTCAATCTGTTCCTTGTATTCTTCCACCGGCACTTCATGGTCACACGGCCCGATGCACTGCCCCATATGGTAATAAAGGCATGCCCGTTTCTGATGGCCGTTGCATTTGCGCAGCGGATAGATTTTTTGCAGCAACTGTTGGGTCTGCGATGCGGCATAGACGTTTGGGTACGGCCCAAAATATTGACCGCCGTCATTTTGCACTTCTGACGTGATGATGAGCTGCGGATCCCGTTCGTTCGTGATCTTCAAATACGGGTAACTTGTTCCGCGTTTCAACCGGATGTTGTATTTCGGTTGGTGTTTTTTAATCAACGTGACTTCCAGCAGCAACGCTTCTTTGTTTGTCTGGGTGATGATGGTTTCAAAATCCACAATGTCTTGCACCAATCGCTCGGTTTTGCCTTCATGGGTTCCTCTGAAATAAGAACGAACACGGTTCTTTAAGTTTTTCGCTTTTCCGATGTAAATGATTTCGCCCGTCTCGTTTTTCATTAAGTAGCAACCGGGCAAATCCGGCAACAAACTCAACTTATGCTCGATGTGTTCACTGGCCATCTGGATTCCCCTTTTATTGTTCATTCCAATGTAATATTATAGCATATTTAGCGTTTATCGAAAAGAAGCTGTTTCTTTCATGAAAAGAAACAGCTCGTCTGTCATATGAATGACACGTTATTTATCTTCTTTCGCTTCTTGAAACAAGTAGAGTTGGTGGAAGGTGTTGTAGTCGGATTCGCCCACTGCGACACCCTCATACACGAAGACCTCTCCCAATTTGTGTGTTCCGTTCTTCACCTGCTCGTCCACTGAAGCAGCGATGTTCAAATACAACTCATCCAACTCATCATCGGAAACCGGGCCGTTCTTCGCTTCCCACGCCTCTAGAAAAGCTTGCTCGTCTCTGTCTCTATAAAAATCCATGTCTATCGTTTCATCCATTTTGTTTGGTTCTATAATATTTGGTGTTGGTGAATCAAAATGATTCGCTGATACCTTTTTTGTATTTAAAATGCAAAAAGGTCAGTGAACCCCTATAATTAAGTTACCTTACAAAACGATAGGAGGATTCACATGACCCAACTTCATTTTACAAAAGAATTACTTGGAATGAAAGAGGAAAACATT
Organism: Atopococcus tabaci DSM 17538; assembly: GCF_000429585.1. Classification (GTDB taxonomy): domain Bacteria; phylum Bacillota; class Bacilli; order Lactobacillales; family Carnobacteriaceae_A; genus Atopococcus; species Atopococcus tabaci. The sequence goes on along the minus strand of NZ_AUCD01000087.1, from coordinate 146 downwards.
CAGTTAGACAATCAGACAGTCACATATCACAAGAAACGCGGTGTAGAGCACATAGTCCTCCACGGAACGTTGACCTATCACCCTAACGGGTGCCCGACCTGCGGGGTGAAAAATGAGTCATCGAAAGACATCATCAAACATGGGAC
>NZ_AUCD01000086.1 GCF_000429585.1 Atopococcus tabaci DSM 17538 | reverse complement strand
CCGGTTTCCCGGAGTTATCCCGATCTTACAGGCAGGTTGCCCACGTGTTACTCACCCGTTCGCCACTCATCCGCGCTCTGCAAGCAGAGCGCTTCAGCGTACGACTTGCATGTATTAGGCATGCCGCCAGCGTTCGTCCTGAGCCAGGATCAAACTCTCGTAAAAGTTTGTAGCTCATTTGTTTGTTGCAATTGTTGCAGAACATTGTTCTGCGGGTGTTGTCTTGATCGTGTCAAGACTCCCTGCACATTTGGTCGTTTTGCTTTGTTCAGTTTTCAAAGGTCCACTTCGTTGCTGTTTTTGTTTCAGCAGCAACTCTTATACTATACTATCTTTCCGTATAGTTGTCAACATTTTTTTCAATTTTATTTTAGCGATTTTTGTTCGCTTTTTTGTAAAGAAGAAAGTTTGTGTCGCACAATCATAAATTCTAGCAGAAGACTTTCGCCCTGTCAACAAGTTTTTTTGATTGTTTTTTTGTGTGCCGCCGTTCAGCAGCAACGTTTTATACTATATCAGCTTTGTAAATAAAAGACAAGCTTTTCTGTAATCTTTTTGTAGTTTTTTCGTTTTTCTTCCAACTTATCAGTTGTGACCACTTTTGAACACTTGAATCAGGACAAGGAACTTACTCTTTTCCCCAGTTTTGTTCGATGAATCCCGCACGGCCCGATCCTCGGTTGTACATCTTATAATGCAACGGGTTCTTTCTATAGTAGTCTTGATGATAGTCTTCTGCGGGATAGAACGGCTGCGCCGGTTCGATGGACGTGACAATCGGACGATCAAATCGGCTGCTGTTTTGCAGCGCCTCTTTTGACGCTTCTGCTATTTTCTTTTGTTCTTCGTTATGGTAAAAGATAACTGGTCGATACGAAGAACCTCGATCGGCGAATTGTCCGCTTGCATCCGTGGGGTCGGTCTGGCGCCAATAAATTTCTACTAAGTCTTTATAAGGCATCTTCTCGGGATCGTAAGTGATTTGCACCGCTTCAGTATGGCCGGTCATCCCCGTAGTGACTTGTTGGTACGTAGGATTTTCAACATGCCCACCGGTATATCCCGATACTACGTTCTCGATACCGGGAAGTTCATCAAATGGGTGAACCATACACCAGAAGCAGCCACCCGCAAATGTCGCCACTTCAAACTGTCCGTTATTCATATTCATTCCCACTTTCTTCCATATCATATGAAGAGTTTTTTACTGATAACCCTTTCATACGCTACAGATTATTATAACACTTGATATATTAAAAGGAAATTCATTTGATTGGAGAAAGGAGTTTTTTACAACAGGGAAACGATAAAAGAACCCCATCCGCAACGATGGGGTTCTTTGCTTTTTTACTTCGTGATTTCAGTGACGCCATTCATGTATGGAACCAGGACTTCAGGAACTTTCACTGATCCGTCCGGTTGCTGGTAGTTTTCTAAAATGGCGGCAACTGTTCGGCCGACTGCCAATCCTGAACCGTTCAATGTGTGTACGAAATCGACCTTTCCGTCTTCTTCGCGGCGGTAACGGATTTTTGCCCGGCGCGCCTGGAAGTCTTCCGTGTTGGAGCAGGAGCTGATTTCCCGGTACGTTTCTTGAGCGGGGATCCATACTTCAATGTCGTAGGTTTTCGCAGCAGCGAAGCCCATGTCTCCCGTGCACAACGTAATGACCCGGTACGGCAGGTTCAGTTTTTGAAGGATGTTTTCGGCGTTGGCCGTCATCTTCTCCAATTCTTCATAGGACTCTTCCGGTTTGCTGAACTTCACCATTTCCACTTTGTTGAACTGGTGGAGACGGATCAATCCGCGGGTATCCCGTCCGGCGCTTCCTGCTTCTGAACGGAAAGACGGAGACAGGGCCGTGAAATAAACCGGCAAGTCGGATTCATTCAAAATCTCGTCTCGGTAATAGTTGGTCAACGGCACTTCCGCGGTTGGAATCAATGTCAATGGCTGACCTTTGATTTGGAAGACATCTTCTTTGAATTTCGGGAATTGGCCGGTGCCGAACATCGCATCGTCATTCACCAAGTATGGAGGCAGCACTTCTGTGTAGCCGTGTTCTTGTGTATGCACGTCAATCATGAAGTTGTAAATCGCTCTCTCCAAACGTGCGCCCAAGCCTTTGTAATAGAGGAAACGGCTCTGCGCTACTTTTGCACCGCGTTCAAATTCCAATATGCCTAGTTCCTCGCCGATTTCCCAGTGAGGTTTCGGTTCAAAATCCATTTCAGTCGCTGTTCCCCAGCGGCGGACTTCCACGTTATCGTCTTCGTCTTCTCCCACAGGCACCGATTCATGCGGCAAGTTCGGCAATCCTGTTTCGATGTCGTACAGCTCTGCTTCAATTGCTTCCAGTTCGTTGTCGATCTGCTTGATGTCCGCTCCGACTTGGCGCATCTCCGCGATTTGCTCGTCGGCATTTTCTTTGTTGCGCTTGCGTTGGGCGATTTGATCGGATACTTCGTTGCGCAGTCGTTTCTTTTCTTCGGATTGCTGAATCAGTTCCCTTCTTTTTTCGTCCAATTCAACGTACCGTCCGAGACTTTCTTTTTTCACTCCACGGGTCTCAAGCTGTTCCACAACGGCATCAAAATCATGGCGCAGTTTCTTTCTGTCCAACATAACAATCGCTCCTTTTTCTATTTTTTTGCGAAACAAAAAAACAGCCTTCCATCTCTTCTTATATAAAGAAGGGACGAAAGACTGCTCTCCGCGGTGCCACCCTTATTTGGAGACATTTGCTGTCTCCACACTCATCAGGGTAACGGCCTGGCACCGAAACAACTTAACGGCAGAAAGCCGGTTCGCTGTTTACTTCGCGTGAGGGATTCAAATGGAGGAAGGATCAGTTCACACCACCCACTGACTCTCTTAACCATCATCCATTTTACTATTTCACGCTATAAACGTTCGCATATGTGATTGTGCCTTTATTTTACTCAACTTGCCTGCTTTCGTCAACGAAAGACTTGTTCTTTTATCGGTTTAACCAAACCGGGAGAACAACCCGCCGAAGAAATCTTTAACTGAGTTGAACACCACTATAAAGAAGTTGGCTTTTTCGACATCTGCTCCTGCCACAGCTTTGACGGCCTGGCCTTCTGCGTCTTCCTGCAAGTAACCCAAGTCGTCGCCTTCATAAGATACATAAAACGTACCGACTTCTGTTCCTTGTTTGACCGGCGCTTCGATGCGGCCTTCTTCATCTACCACATCTGCATTCGGTTCGAACGTGATGACCATATCTTCTGCTGAAACATTTTTCGGTACAACCAGTTCCACTTCAGCCCCTGCTGCCAATGGAACGGTTTCTTCTTTACCGGAAACGACTTCCAGCGGTTCCACGTTGTCGATGAGTTGATTTTCTTCCAAAGCCGTCACGCGGTCAAAACTGCTGAACCCGTAATCAAGCATTTTGTCTGTTTCTTCAAAACGCTGGCCTTTGTTTGTTTGGCCGTCTCCCGCTCCCATGACGACTGTGACCAAACGGGCGTCGCCGTCTTTCGCTGTACCGGTGAACGCGGCTCCGGCGTACTCGGTGGTTCCGGTTTTCAATCCGTCCACATCGTCACGTTCCCACAGCAAACCGTCCAGCATCCAGTTCCAGTTCTTCATCAAGATGGCATCCTCTGCGCCTTCACGGAAAACTTTTTCAGGGATGGAAGATGTTTCCAACACTTGAGGGTAGTCTTCCAGCAAACGGGTGGCAACGGTGGCGATGCCTCTGGCAGTCATCGAGTTTTCATCCGTTTCAGAACTGCCGGGGTAGTGGTTCCCGAGTAGGTATTCGTTGTTCAGCCCGGTTGTATTGTACAGTGCATAGTCGGTGATGCCCCATGATTCCACTTTTTCCCGCATCATGTCCACAAATGCCGGTTCGCTTCCGGCGATGGCTTCCGCGATGGCGATGGTGGCCCCATTGGCAGAATAAATCGCCATCGCTTCATAGAGTTCTCTGATGGAATATGTTTCATCCACTCTGAGCGGCACATTGGACAATATGTAGTTTTGGCTGACTTGGTGTGCGTACTCACTGATTTTCACTTGTTGGTCCCATGTGACGTCGCCGTTTTCGATTGCTTCAAACAGAATGTATTCAACCAGCATCTTCGTCATGGATGCGATTCCCAGCTGTTCGTCGCCGTTTTGGTTCATCAATACTTTTCCGGATTCCATATCCATCATAAAGGCGGCGTTGGCTTTCACTTCAGGCGCTGCTGCAGAAACGACCATGCCGTTTGTTGTGGGAACGAGTACTCCAGCAGCCAATCCTGCCGCTGCCCACTTTTTCCATTTTGTCATTCTTTTCTTGCTCCTTCATCTTCATCTCTTATTCTGTCTTATTTCGTATGCGTTAACTAGGTTGTTTAGAACAGATGAAACTACTCTGTGTTTATCCTTTGTTTATGTTACTGAAAGAACTAGAAAAAAACAACTCCTTTTTCGTCCGCAAACGCTAAAAGAGTTGTTTTTCATAAACTTTTCATACTTTCTGGATGTTCAGTCAAAGAGCTCGGATTCGTAAGTTTTTTGACGGATATACAACGGCAGCAATAAATGAAACTGAGTCCACCCGTTTTCTGTCTTGGCTTGAATCGTTCCGCCGTGCAGTTCCACGATGCTTTTGGCAATGGCTAGCCCCAGTCCTGTCCCGGATGTTTCTTGCGAGCGGGATTCTTCGCCGCGATAAAATCGTTCAAACAGATGGCGCAGCGATTTTTCGGGAATCGGCTGCCCGTTGTTGCTGACAGTGATCTTGGCTTGCGGTCCTTCCTGCCCCACATCGACCAGGACTTTGTCTCCATCTTTTCCGTACTTGAATGCGTTCGTCAGGAGGTTGTTGAAGACCCGCACCAATTTTTCAGGGTCTCCCCGCATCATCAGCCGCTCAGGGGAGGCATGCACGCTCAGTTCCATCCCTTTCTCAGACGCTTCCAATTCAAAATCAGCCGCCAGCTGTTCCAACAACTGCACGATGTCAAAATCGGTGATGTTCAGCGGCGTGGTGGTCTGACGGACTTTGGTGTACTCAAACAAATCATCCACCATCACTTTCATTTGTTTGGCTTTTTCATAAGCCGTGTGCGTGTATGTGGTCAATTCTTCGACCGATTGGTAACGTCCCTCTTCCACCAAGCTGAGGTACCCGATGATGGAGGTCAAAGGTGTGCGGATGTCATGGCTGACATTGGTGATCAATTCGTCTTTGGATTGTTCGATCCGCCGTTCTTCTTCCATCGCTTCCAATGTACTGTCCACCAGCATGTGAATGCTGTCGACCACTTTTTTCAAATCCCCGCGGTACTGTCCGCGGATGCGGTGGGTGTAGTTGCCTTGTGCGATGTAATGCAGCTCATCAATAATGTGTTGCAGCTCATACTGGCGATGACGCCGTTTCAAACGCCAGTACACCACAGCCACCACCATGGTGATCAAAATGACAAGGAGGAACGGCGCAATCGTCATCAACTGTTCGGTTTGCAGACGTTCCAGGAAGTCGCCGAAGAACCAGATTGATTCAAAATAACCAGAAAAAGTCTGCAGTACCCAACGCAGAATGACGAATACCGCAAAGTATACCAAGATGATGATGCCCGTGGTAATGACAGCTTCCATCATCAACCGGATTTTTTCACGCCTTTTCAGGTCCATACGCCTTCCTTCTTTCTCTATCGGTTCTCGATTTTGTATCCAACACCCCAGACGGTTTGGATGACTTTTTCTCCTCCCGTCGCTTTTTCAATTTTATCCCGCAGATGGCTCACATGCACCATGACGGTTTTGGCAGACACCACACTTTCCTGCTGCCACACGCGTTCAAAAATTTCATCCGCACTGAACACACGGTTGGGGTTGTTGGCCAGCAAGTGCAGGATTCCGAATTCCAAAGCGGTCAACTGAATCGGCACTCCGTCCACCGTCACCACTTCATGGGAATCTTTTCGTATGATGAGCGGCCCCACTTCCAACTCGTCCGCCACGTGGGAGGCTTGACTGTACGCTGTGCTTCTCCGCAGCAGCGATTTGATACGGGCCATGACTTCCAACGGGTTGAACGGTTTGACCACATAATCATCCGCCCCGTTGACCAGTCCTTTGATTTTGTCCACATCCGTGGTTTTCGCACTCAACATCAATATAGGGACTTGGGAAGATTGACGGACTTCTTTTACCACTTGAATGCCGTCTTTTTTCGGCATCATGACATCCAATACCATCAAATCGATTCCATCTGTTTCGTACATCTGGTCCAAGACTTGCTGCCCATCGTAAGCTTTCAAAACGGTGTGCCCTTCGTTTCGGATATAAATTTCCAACAGGTCCACAATCTCTTTGTCATCGTCCGCGACCAAAATGTTCATCACTGTCCCTCCTTTCATTCTCTTCCTTTCTTCCATTTTACCATGTTCCAACAGAGCCAATTTTTAAGAATTCATAAAAGTGGGCAAACAAAATCGCCGGCCATCTTCACACAGACTGCCGGCTTTTCTTAATGATGGTGGTCGATATGATTGATGAAATCTTCCGGGTTGTAATCAGGGTTGCGTTTGAGGGTGAAGCGGTCGGGCACTTTGTCGACTCCGCCCCGCACAATCGGGTTGCAGCGGAGAATCCGTGCGGCTCCCATCAACGCTCCCTTCAACGCTCCGTGTTTTTCCAAGGCTTGGACGGTATACGTTGAACACGTCGGGTAATAGCGGCAAGAAGGAGGAAACAAGGGCGAAATCGCCTTTTGGTACCCTCTTACTATCGCTATGAGGATTTTCTTCATGATCAGTGGTGCTCCTCTCTGTACAATCCTTGCCTGTCAGCGCAAGGAATCGTCGCTTTTATTATAACAAGCGTTCTCGGTTTGTAAAGAGAGGGGAGGATGAAAAAACGGGTGGAGTCCATAAACAGACTTTACCCGTTTCTGTGTGGTTTAGCGGTTCACCGCCGCGTTATGCGTCATGATGCGTTCGGTTTCTTCAATAGAGAATGGATTGATGTCGCCGGAAACACTGTGCTTCAAGCTGGAGTATGCTGTCGCAAAGTTAACCGTATAATCCGGTTTTTGTCCACTCAAAATTCCGTGCAGAATTCCGGAAGCAAACGCGTCTCCTCCGCCGATTCGATCGATGATGTAGTCGATGTCGTGTACTTTGGAGTAATACGTCAACCCCTTCACCCACATGGTTCCCTGCAACGTGTTGTGTGTCGCGGAAATGACGTTACGGATGGTGGAATAAATCACTTGGATGTTCGGGAACATCTGGTGAATTTGTTCATAGTAATAATTCAATTCATCACTGACGCCTTCTTCGACTTCCGGGATGCCCAATAAGTTAACCGCATCCAATTTAGCGGCCGACAAGTAATCCACATGCGGCAAGACTTCTTTCAAGAACGCCGATGCTTCTTCTAATGACCATAGTTTCGAACGGTAGTTTACGTCAAAGTTGATTTTCAATCCGCGATTTTTCGCTTCCTTCTTTGATGATGACTTTGCTCACTTCCCGCATGTCCGGAGACAATGCCGGCGTGATGCCTGTGATGTGGAGCATGGTTTTTCCTTCAAAAATCTTGTCCAAGTCCACTTCGGACAGGGTCATTTCTGCGACGCTGGACCGTGCGCGGTCGTAAATCACCGTGGAAGCCCGTTCTCCAGCTCCATGGTCTAAGTAGTAACTTCCCAGGCGCTCTCCACCGCCCAATACCAAATCAATGTCTACTCCGTACCGGCGCAAGTGGTTTCTGAGCCCGATGCCGAGCTGGCTTTCAGGAAGTTTGCTGAAAAAGCTTGTTTTGTACCCCAGGTTGGATAAATTGACTGCGACGTTGGATTCGGCTCCCCCGTAATGAATGTTCAATGCTGCGGCATCATTAAAATGCACGCCCAGCGGAGTCGATAGCCGTAAGAGAATCTCACCAACACATAAAATATGTTCTGCCATGTCTTCAACCTCTTTTTCAATATTCCAATACCATTACCCTTTAACCTTACCTGTTTTCCGTTTAAAATGCAATCGATTTCGTAAAGCTTCAGAAACCGGTAAACCACTTGGCACATCTGACTTTCTCAAAAACCTTGTAACCGCAACCTTTATACGTGAAAATCCATATTTTTCACGCTGGTTTCTTTTGAAATCGAGTAGGAGATAAATGATTAATTCATTTATCGTCCTCTCACACCACCGTACGTACGGTTCCGTATACGGCGGTTCAATATCTTAAGTAAGCAGACTCTGCCAGGTCTCGTAGTGAAACTACGTTCCACCGGTAGAGTCTTTTCGTTGTAAGCACCCAATGAACTTCAGGTGTTTTTGACAGTCTCCAGTATTTCTTTCTAGAGTAACCAATGCGTTTAGCACTGTCCATATCTAGACCTAAACGCATTAATCTGCTAATCTTAGTACGTGG
>NZ_AUCD01000085.1 GCF_000429585.1 Atopococcus tabaci DSM 17538 | reverse complement strand
GTCTTCTATAATAGGTCACCTGACCAAACTGAAATTGGACGGTTCGCTGTTCTATTCTATCTATTTTCCAGCCCTCTTGCTTATAGTGGTAATACAGTTCCTTGTCCATTCGTTCTATTGCGTATTTCATTATCCATTCATTCCATCCTTGAAACCATAGGTTTAAATGGCTTTCTATATCAAGTAGGGTATCTTCTTCCTTCCACAATGCAATGATTTGTGCTATTATATTGTTCATAACGAGACCTCTTTCTATTTGTGTGGTAACTTTTAGAATAAAGGTCTCGTTTCTTTTTGTCCAATAAACAATAGATGACTTACCGAGAACTATTTTACACTAACCTTCAAAATTACTTATTTCCGTAACATTTATTTATTCCTTATACGCCTTTAATCGATGCTATTTAATGCTATTTGATATAAAAAACATGTGATTAGATACGATTAAGGACGATTAAGAAGTGAAAAAAACATCGAGTATACAGAAAACAAAATGTTAATATAGTTAAAAACATGTTTGCTTCAAAAGAAATAGAACCCCTCCCCGACTTCAACGGGGAGGGTATAGCTTAGAAATCTTCAGGAATATCCACTCTGGCGTCTAACATATCCGCGTATAGTTTCCCCAACTCAAACATCTCTCTTTCCATCTCAACTCTTGTTTCGATGTAGCGTCTATTCCGCATAAATTCGCCTTTAGGACCATGGAAAGAATGGTTGAAATCAAACTGTTGAACGACTTCCCCGAAAATGTTCTTCACTATAGCATTAACGAAGTGTAGAGTTTCTTCGTCTCTAAAGCCATTTGGAGCAAATTCGTCCTTAGCTTTAAAAACAATAATGTTCAAAAGCTTTTGCAGATTCTCTGTGTGTTCTCTATTTACTTTCAGTCCTTCAATCGCTATCTGATCCTCAGTTAATGGACCTAGCATAGTGAACAATTCATATCCTCTTTCGTATACGTAAACTTCTTTCTTCTGCCTTTTTGTTGTCTGGTTTTGCATAGCAATTCCTCCATATTTTTATTAAGCGTATCCAGCTTGTAATTCATCATATGGAGCGGCTATTTATATTATTCCAAATTATGTCGGACCTCATGTTCTACCTTAACTAACAAAAAGGAGCCGCCAATTACAGCAGCTCCTCCCCTTTTTATAAACCTAACAATGTTATCTGCCCCATCTTTCTGATAGTTGTGTTCGATTTCCGCCTGCGCGATCATACTGAGGGTACGTGGCGCCTACAAGTTCACCCGAATCTAACACGATGACTTGGCCATTATGTGCAATCTGTTCAAGAAGTTTTTCCGTGCGACCAAGTATCGCTTCCGAGCGCACAGAGTTGACATTCACAGAATGTTGAACTGTTCTCCCCACATGTCTATTTGCTGAGGCTATTCCAGCAATATCCATTTGAGGTTGAACGGACATTGCGCTAGAAACAGTTGCAGCAATCCTGGAGGCCGCTTGTGTGACATTCCGCAAACGGTTCAACAACCCGATTTCCATTCCCTCTGTGGTGTATTCCCCGAGCTGTTCTGTCACTCGAGAAGGAGAGTGGATTCGCATCGCGCTCCGGATGGTACTGGTAACGGAGTTAGCAACTGCTCGAGCTGCACTGATCGCTCCTCCGCTCCCGGCTCTGATTCCGTTTGTTAACCCAACCATGGCATATCTTCCTGCGCTGTACAAAGAAACTTGCATGGCTCGGAAGACACTGACGATGCTATTTGCTCCGTTTCTTGCAGTGGATAGTGCCAGTTGCAGACCTGAAGCAATTGCCTTATTCGCTTGTTGCATAGCTTGATTGATAGATTCCACAATTTTACGGAAAGCAACGCTGACTGTTTGTTCCATTTGTCGCGTTTGTTTAACCATCTTGTCGTTCATCTGTTCAATCGAATCACTTGTCACGTTGCTCAAGTTGCCCATCTCTGACCCCACATTAGAGGTCATGTTTTCAAGGTTGCCGGTAACATTGGAAGTCATGTCTGATACGTTTCCAGTCACGTTCGTGTTCATGTTAGACGTATCCACAGTCCCTGCGTTGTTGATATTCGAGAACAAGTTAGACACTTCTGAGTTCATTCCTGCTATTTCAGAAGTGGATGTGCTAGCCAAATGCGACATATCCGACTGAACACCTCTCGACATTGCCCCAGTATATGTCGTTGCTGTATCAGACATGTTACCAAATTGATTGGTAACATTTGAGGACAGGTCAATAGAAGTGGCATTCATTTTTTGTGCAGCTGCGTCCATTTCTGCGGCTGTCTGCTGCCCGCCTTCCTTGCTCTTTCCAGTGATTCTATCCCACAAACCAGTGAAGACTCCGGTTATCTGTTCTACTACCCCGCCTAGTAAATCAGGGATGGCCTGAAGGATTCCAGTGACAAGACTAGATATAATTTGGAAGCCAACCTGTACGATAGTAGGCAAATTGGTTACGATCGTCTCCGCAAAGCGGACGATCAGCTCAATTCCAGTGCCGATAATCTGAGGAATCATCTGAACAATCCCATCCACGAGCGTAAGAACCAGAGAAGTGGCCGCCGTGAAGATTAATGGCAAATTCTGAAGGATTCCTTGCGCAACGCCAACAAGGAGGTTTAAGCCCACCATAGCTAGTTGCGGCAAAGCTGAAAGAAGCGCTTGTGCCAGCGTGAAGATAATCATAATTCCCGAAGAAATTAAGCTCCCTGCGTTGGCTGCAATTCCACCTATCAACGATGCGATGATTTGTACTCCACTCTGAACGATGAGCGGCAACAAGGTTGCAAGCATCCCCGCAAAGCTCTGCATCAATTGAACGGCAGTAGTGACTAATTGCGGTAAATTGGCTACAAGTGAATTCACTAAGGTGGATATGATCTCAACTGCAACGGTAGTTAGTCTTTCTGTGTTTTGAATGACTCCATCGATTAGGGAAGTGATTATTTGGAAACCACCTTGAATAATGGTAGGCAGATTAGCCACTATTACCGCTGAAAACTGTTCAACCAAACCGGTACCCGCATTGATGAGCTGAGGAATTCGGTTTAGCATTCCATCTACCAGGCCTTGGATGATTTGAGGCCCTTTGGTAACTGCTACATCTACGAATTTATCAATCTGCGGTCCGAACGCTCCCGCTACAACGCCTAATCCAGCCAATACAACTCCCAAAATGGCAGCTGGTCCTATCAGAGCAAGGGCTCCTTTGACTAATAAGGTCATGCTTTGAAGTCCACCGCTGAGGACACCTAGAGCGGCTGACATCCCCCTACTCAAGCCTCCTGCTAACACATCCGCTAGTTTTGTAAAGAACGAGAACGTTCCGCTGAAGGCACTCACTACTCCGCCTGCAAAACTTGCTATAGGTCCTAAAGCAGGCATGACAAACGCCAATGAGATAGCGGTGCCCACTGTTGCCAGTAGTGGTAGCAGTGGTTCTATAGCTCTTGTGATTAAATCAATGCGCTGTTGAGCCGTTTTTAAGCCTTCAAACTCTTTTGCGAAATTCCGTATCCAATCAGTCGCTCTAACAATATAATCTGTTGCTATCTCCATGCCTCGAATGAGGGGATCCATAAACGGTTCGCCTATCGCTGAAGCTAAAGTAGAAACAGAGGATTTCAAGTTTCCGAATACGTTCTCGAACTCTCTAGATTCCCTTTCTGCTTGTCCCATAACACCGTTCAGTTTGTAAATATCATTAACATACTCCAAAAGATAATTTTGCTTTTGGGCTTCTGATAAATCGTCAAACGACCCACCGTATTTCTCGTTATAGGCTGCGCCAATCTTGGTCAAGTTAGTATTGATTCCGATGGCGTCCCCGTTTTCAAAGTTCCCAAGTAAAAAACCTTTCAGACTGGCGGAGGTATCTTCAACGGATTTATCGTAATAAGCCGCTGCATCTGCCGCAATTGTCATTGCCTGTTCTGTAGACTCAAGTGAGTCATTGACTTCCATCCCAGTTCCCAGGAAGTAGGACTGAAATGAACTCATTGGTGCTTTCAGCCTTTCTGGAAGCATGTTAAAGGATTTACTCATCTCCCCAACAAGCGCATTGGCTTCTTTCTCGATACCCTTAAACGCTTGGCCGTACTGAGCTTCCATGACTCGCATGTCTGACGCACTCTTAATCATGAAACCGGTAAGGACCGGTGCCATAACAGATGCGTATTTGGCAGTAGTAGCTGCCATGTTTCCGATTGCTTTAGTGTATCCCGTATTGATTTGCTGGGTTTGTCTCTGAAAATTAGTAACAATTTTTTCTGCTCTTTTAAATCCGCTTGAAAAATTTTGATCCACCGCTGATAAAACGGCTTCAACGGAATAAGATTCAGCCATTTATTAAACTCCTTTCTGTTTAAAAATAAAAAGAGGCATCTGCAGAGCGCCTATGCGCTTCTTGCAAATGCCCCAAGTTCTTTGGTAGCTAGTTAATCTCTTCTGTAAAATTCGTCTCAACTCTTACCGGTTTACCATTCTGCCAATGGACCGTGGTTTTTCCAAACCCGTGTTTCGGCTTTTCAACCTGCTTGATTTTTCCGTCTTTGCAGATGTAAACTTCATTTTCCTTTAATTCCAAATTACTTATTCACCTCCTTTCATTTTTTCAGAAAGGTGTCTAAGAATGAATGATGGTGTCTTAGAACAATAAGCAATAACATAATCCGAGTTAATAGTAAAATCGCCATCCTCCAAGGTTACCACTGCCTTCCCTTTAGAGATTTTAATATTTGTTACTTTATCTAATCCGACCATAAAACTTTGTGGTTGTTCACCAAACTGTATATAGACAATTTCAACGTTCATTGTCATTTTCCTCCTCTTTTTCCGTTACCGTGCTTAAACCATAATGATTGTTCGTACTCATCTTTGTATTTCAATTCGTATTCAGCAATAAAGTAACTCATTTTTCGTTCTAAGCGATGGCGCTTAGCTTTATACTTCGATAAACTCATACCTTGTTCCTCTGCTAACTCTTTATCTGTTGGTCGTACGCTAATGCCGTTCTTTACCTTGTATGGAACACAATATTTTGAAGCAAGAAATGCTCTTTCTTCTTCCTCTAAATCATTCAAGGCGGAAAACAGTATTTTTGCTAAAACTACCTCATGTTCTTTTAGGTAATTCAAATTCTGTTGATATTTATACCATTTCCTCAAATTGTAACCACCGGCTCTAGGTCTGAAGTTTGGCAACTTATCACTTGATTGCTCTTTTAACTGTTGAAGTTCAGGCAAACTCATTATTTCACTCCTAACACCATCAACATTTCTTGAAAATTGGCTTTTGCGTTTCCTGTCGCGTCATACTCTCTTGGTTCTGGATTAAAACCATACATGAATTGAATCGCGTCCTCTATTTCGTTTATTTCTTCGTTTAAAGCTGTTTCTACATCTTCCCTAGCAGGCATCTTCAAACCTCGCCTGTAGCGCTTAAATAAATACTCACGTTGTCCTGGCGTTAAGGATTGAAGATAGTCATTAAAGTAACGAAGTTTTTTCTCTTTCACCTCAATCCCTCTCTGAATATTTGCAAGACAGTCTACAAACAGCACAACTTCTTTTTCTTGTCGGAAGCCTACCGTTACCAATACTCCTGCCCCAAACTCTTCCGTCCTTGTATGCATGGATTGGCTATAAAATTTTTTTCTCATGATACGTAATCGTTGTTGCGATTCCTTTATAGATTCTTCGAGTCGAAAATACTTCCTCGCTAATCCAAATCTGTCTCCACTCAACACACCACCCCGCTTAATGCGTATTTGTCACCAATTATTCATTCCTTAGTTTCTTTCTGCTTGCTGATGGTTTCTTCTTTCTGTTTTATGCTCAGTCGTAAATCCTCTACGAATCCTGTCACATTTGATAATCCTGGAGAGTTAAACCTTTGAGCTAAACTAATTCCATTTGAAGCGTCAATGTCTCCTGTATATCCTCCTACAGCGTGCATGACATCATACATTCCTGTACCTTCCAGTTCTTTATAAGCTTCTTCTACAATCTCTGCAGAAAGCCTTTCAATCTCTTTATGTTTTTCCTCTACTGCCTTCAAGAGGTTAAGTAGGTTTTCTTCTTCTTTTAATAATCTTTCATCTGCATCAAGCGAGAACTTCATAACCTCTTTCGCTCTTCTCTTGAAATTTTGGGTTTCATTTTCTACTTTTCTATTGAATCTTTTCTCTTTCTCCCGAAAGCCTTTTTCAAAATCTTCTGCTCCTTGTTTCAAAGAACCGAGCTTTATAGTCGTTTCATATGAAGGCGACTCCTCCATCTCTGCTGTATACTTCTGAATATCTTCCCGAAGCCTCGCGCGATCATCCGACATCTTCTTGAATTCCTCGATATCTTTTTTTAATTCTTCCGCTATTTTTTTGTAATCTTTAATAACTTGTTCGTGTCTTTTTTGAATCATTTGTTGTCCTCCTTTTAGTTTCTACCTGTGAAGTAGTGTGACGGTTTTCTTTTAGTTTGCTGTTGCTTTGCTTTTTGAGCGACTTGTTTACCTATCTTGCCTTCTTCCATTTTGTTTCCAGACTCAATGGGGATCCGACCGCCTAGACGCTTTCTAATGGCTTCGTCCTGGCCTTCCCATAAATCTGCACGTATTCTCTGGACATACTTTTCGAATACCTGCACATTTGCTTTTGTCTCCTCTGAGCTTTCGCCTACCAACAGACGAGCAAGCTCCCTATCAACTTCGATGCTTTGAGCACTTAAATGCTTAGAAACGTCTTTCGTCGCTGATTCCAAGGTTTGTTCCTTTTCCATTTGAGAGAGTTTCTTCTCCAGCTCTTTCACTTCTTCCGAGGACTCGTCTTTTCGATTTAGGTTCTCACGATCCCATTCTTTACGGGCTTCATCGCGGCCTTTTGAAATAGCTTGTTCAATTAGTTGATTAACTTTGTCTTCGTTCAACCCAACCTCTTCTTGGTCTTCAGCTTCTTCAGAAAAGAACTGCAGCTGCATTGTCAATTTGTGTCTATTCATCTTTTAATCCTCCTATCTAGTTATCGAAGTAATGGCTCTTTGCTGGATTTACTTTTAAACGTTGAGCTAATTCCCTGCCCAGCGCACCTGGTTCTTCTGACTGCGGTGCTTGATCATTATCGGGATTGGTGTCCGAATCTTCCTGCTTCTCGTTCATAATCTTTTCTCTGACTTCTTCCATCCCCAATCCATCCAATTCTAGTTCTAACAACGGGGAATACTCTACGCCTTCTTTTTCACATAAAAACTTTGCATATTTGCTTTGTACCTCTTGCTTGTCTAGTTTGTAGTCATATGCCAAAATATCGAAAAAATCGAAATTCATATGCTTCTCTCCTTCATTCATTTTTGTCTTAAAAAGTGTCGTTTTTAGCTGGTTTGTTGTGGAGAATAGACGTGGAACGTTGTAAGGCTCTTCAAGAAGTAGCATAAATCCCGTGTTTCAACCCATTCTCACTAATCATTTGAAGAAACTAAATCTTCCATTCAGGTAATTAAATCCTTGGTTGTCTGAGTGGTCCCGCTATTTAAAGCTCTGGGCGACTCCTGCAAGCCAAAGTCTGTCCCCCTCTTTCACATACCGTGTGTACTTCCGTTTTCTTCGATTGTATTTGTCTCGATGCATGTTTTTTGGTCTATCTGGGAACTTGTACTCATTATTCCTTCCGTCCCATACATAACTAGGATCAATCTTCTGTGCTTCTTTTTCTGCCAACTTATAGTAGTAAGCACAATCAGTCTTTGAGCGGTTCAAGGAAGGATATTTCAGATTGAAACAATCCCTACACCCGATTTCTCCATTCTTCGTATGGTAGTAAAGAATATTTCTTCTGCTCACACAAGTAGGGCAGAGGAAGTAATACCTTAAACCGCCATAGTTGGTGGGCAGAGTCTCCAAGGCAATCTCTTCTTTTCCCAATATGACCCACTTTTCTTTCTTGTTCACTATCCCTGACATTTTTTCCGCCAGCTTGATCCTCGTGAGACTCTCTGGAATATCTCGGAAACTCTTTATATTGATTCTTAAATACATAGATGTTCTCTCCTATATAAGAAAAACCCAAAACTATAAGGAAATTCATTTTTCTCTTACTCTGACCATCTCTTTTCAACACTTAACATGTTAGGTTTTGTAAGGTTCGATTAATTCCCTTTTAGGGTGTCCGATTTGTCCGGATAGTTTAACTCTCAAAGGGTATGCACAAAGAGAATACCCTTTACAAAGATGTGCGATCAGCATTACTAAGGTTTGAGTTTTTCCTCTACTAAAATCAACACCACGATTGAATATATTTTTGATTTGTCAAATTAAGCGAGACAAAATATCATTGTCTACATGATCTAAGAAACACTCAAGTGGTGTTCGATAATTTAATGACTTTCTTGGAATGTTGTTTCTTCTAGAAGAAACGCTTGAAATGTACTCTTGTGTAACTGAATTGAAATCCATTTCTTTTGGTAGACCGGTTTTTCGTAGTAACCCATTTGAATTTTCATTTAGAGCTCTTTGAGAGGGCGTGCCTGGGTCTGCAAAATAAATGTCGATATCCTGTTGATTGCTGATGTTTTTCCAGTTTGAAAATTCTTTCCCGCAATCAAAAATAATCGAT
>NZ_AUCD01000084.1 GCF_000429585.1 Atopococcus tabaci DSM 17538 | reverse complement strand
GAGGAGGCACGGGTTATCCGGTATTAGCCCCGGTTTCCCGGAGTTATCCCGATCTTACAGGCAGGTTGCCCACGTGTTACTCACCCGTTCGCCACTCATCCGCGCTCTGCAAGCAGAGCGCTTCAGCGTACGACTTGCATGTATTAGGCATGCCGCCAGCGTTCGTCCTGAGCCAGGATCAAACTCTCGTAAAAGTTTGTAGCTCATTTGTTTGTTGCAATTGTTGCAGAACATTGTTCTGCGGGTGTTGTCTTGACTGTGTCAAGACTCCCTGCACATTTGGTCGTTTTGCTTTGTTCAGTTTTCAAAGGTCCA
This sequence comes from Atopococcus tabaci DSM 17538, assembly GCF_000429585.1. GTDB lineage: Bacteria > Bacillota > Bacilli > Lactobacillales > Carnobacteriaceae_A > Atopococcus > Atopococcus tabaci. Next base: position 8,652 of record NZ_AUCD01000084.1, on the reverse strand, counting down.
CTTCGTTGCTGTTTTTGTTTCAGCAGCAACTCTCATATCATATCAGCTTTTCAATTATAAAGTCAAGGACTTTTTTTAATATTTTTTGAGCGATTTTCCTAAGCGGTATTTATGACCATCTTAGTATTGTAAGCGCTCCCTCGCTGACCTTTTGTAGTATAGCATGCTTCCGAAAGAAATGTCAACTCCAATTTGGAATTTTCTTTTTTCTTGAAGCATGGCGTCTTTTTGACGACAAGTGATACTTTATCATCTTTTCTACAAGTGGTCAATACATAAATTGGATTTTCATTACTTTTTATGAAAAAAATACCAACTGCCTGTCAAAAGCAGTCGGTACTCGGGTTAAAGATATTGTTTTTCGCGCGCCGCTTCAAGTATTCCCGCCAGCGTCAATTGGTCTGTATGCTCCACACTGTAGTCCGCATCTTTCATCGATTGAGGAGTGCCGACCCCTACAGAAAACATTCCTGCTGCATTGATTGCTTCGATACCGGCCTCTGCGTCTTCAATTCCCACACATTCGTTTGGCGGAACTCCCAGTAACTCTGCTCCTTTTAAGAATATTTCCGGATCCGGCTTTCCTCTTTGAAGTTGAGCTGGGTCCACAATTGCATCAAATTCTTCCATGATTCCCAACCGTTCCAAAATCACAGGTGCATTTCTACTGGCAGAAGCGATCGCCATCCGTATGTCGTTTTCTTTTATTTCCTCGAGAAATTCGGGGATCCCTGGCAATAAATCTTCCGGAGTGATTTGAGTAATCAGCTCTTTGTAGTCTTCATTTTTTTCGGCTGCCAGCTGTTTCTTTTCTTCTTCGGTGAATTCCTCTTCTTTATTTCCGTACGCCAAAATACGCTCCAACGACTCCATGCGGCTGATACCTTTCAACTGTTCGTTAAACTCCCTGTCGAAAGATATGCCGATACGCTCCCCGAGTTTTTTCCAAGCTCGGTAATGGAATTCAGCCGTGTCTGTCAATACGCCGTCCAAGTCAAAAATAAAAGCCTTCATCCTACACAGTCCTCCGTAATTCGTCATAACGTCTAAGAAACAAGCATCCATTCTCTCTTATAAAAAGCATAATGAACGGATTTCTTCTATATATGGAGAAAAGCCGCCTAAAAAAGATTCAGCGGCTCTTCGCTTGTTTATCACTCAAAAGATACAGATAATTAAACCGGAACTGACAAACTGTCCGCCAGCTGTTTTTCTTCCCCGAACACTTCAATTGTTAAAGGATCTCCTTCTTCAAGGGAGAAAACGGCCGTTTCTTTGTTCACCGCCACTCGGACCAACCGTTTGCGGTACTTGATGTTAAACGAATAACTGTCCCATTGCTCCGGGCAATACGGAGCAAAAGTCAACTTTCCGGTATAGGTCCGCATACCGGCGAACCCTTGTGCAATCGACAGCCAGCCTCCACTCATGGAAGTGATGTGCAGCCCGTCTTCTGTATCGTTGTTGTAGTTGTCCAAGTCCAAACGTGCGGTGCGTCTATACATCTCAAATGCTTTTTCCCGTTTGCCAAGCTCAGAAGCTAAAATGGAGTGGACAGATGGCGACAGAGAAGATTCATGAACGGTCATCGGTTCATAGAAATCGAAGTTCCGCTCTTTTTCTTCGTGCGTATACTCATGGTTCAAGAAATACAAGCCTTGAAGCACATCTGCTTGTTTAATAAATGGCGAACGCAGGATTTTATCCCATGACCAGTGTTGGTTCAGCGGACGCTCCGTTGGATCCAATGTGTCAACGGTACGCAACTCTTTATCCATAAACGTATCGTGTTGGATAAAGATACCCAGTTCTTCGTCTACCGGATAGTACATATTGTCGATGATGTCCTGCCATTGCTCCAACTCTGAATCAGAAAGCTCCAACTCCGACTGTTTGGCTTCATCAACCCGCTTCAAGCTCTCAAGCGTATAACGCAGCGTCCACGTAGCGATTGTGTTGGTGTACCAGTTGTTGTTGACATTGTTTTCATATTCATTCGGCCCTGTGACCCCATGAATCATGTATCTTTGTTTGTTCTCGGAATAGTGAACCCGGTCTGCCCAGAAGCGGGAAATGGCGACCAACACATCGACGCCTTTCGTAAGAAGATACTCTTCATCTCCTGTATAGGTTGTGTAATTGAAGATGGCATGCGCGATGGCACCATTGCGGTGGATTTCTTCAAATGTAATTTCCCACTCGTTGTGGCATTCCACACCGGTGAACGTGACCATTGGATAGAGCGCTCCTTTCAAGCCTTGACGCTTCGCATTCAGGAAGGCTCCTTCCAGTTGGTTGTGACGGAAGATCAAAAGTTGACGAGATACCTCTTCATCGGTGACCGCCAAGTACATCGGTAGGATACACGCTTCCGTGTCCCAGTACGTCGCACCGCCGTATTTTTCTCCGGTGAACCCTTTAGGTCCGACATTCAACCGTGGATCGTCGCCATAATAAGTGGAGAATAATTGGAAAATACTGAAACGGACACCTTGTTGGCCGGCCGGATCGCCTTCAATAGCCACATCTGATTTGTGCCAGCGCTCTTCCCACACCTGTGTGTGTTCTTCTTCCAACCGTTCGGCTCCTTTTTCCACTGCAACGTTCAGGATCGTTTCCGCTTTTTCGCGTTGACTTTCAAGTGGAATGTCGCGGCTGGTGACCACTGAGACCAGTTTGGTCAGTTCAGCCGTTTCGCCTTCACTCAACGTGTATTCGAATTGTTCCGCCACCAGCATGTCTTCATCCGAGACGCTTTGGGTGGTGTGCCCATTTGTCACGTTCTGCATCATTGCAGTGACCGTGAACCGTTCTGTCCCAAACGGGTTTTCTTTTGTTTTCGTGGTCAGAAAACTTTTTTCGCCGCTTTTTCGGTCCACTTCCAACCAAAACTTCTCGTCATAGTTGGCGTCTTCGTTTTCGACGTCTCCATCAATTTTAGAGATGAAGGTGACATCCGCGGTCCCTTTGAGAACTTTGGCCTCCACTTGAATAACTGCCAACTCTTTTGTGGCTACACTGACATATCGTTTGAAAGAAAGCTGTACTTCTTTCTCGCCTTGCACCCATATATAACTTCGGGTAAGAATGCCTTCTTTCATATCCAGATTCAATTGGAAGTCTCTTATCTCATCCGTGGCTGTATCCACGCGGTGTCCATCAATGAAGATATCCACCAAGATGAAGTTGACGGCGTTGATGACTTTTCCGAAATAGTCCGGGTAACCGATTTTCCACCAACCTACCCGAGTTTTGTCCGGAAACCATACTCCTGCCAAATACGTTCCGATATGCGTGTCCCCGGAGTATCCTTCTTCAAAGTTGCCCCGCATCCCCATATATCCGTTCCCGATGGAGGTCAAGCTTTCTTGGAGACGTTTGTTTTCTTTGTCTAGTTCTGATGTTCTGATGTTCCATGGATCGATTTCAAATAAGCGTTTCATTTTATTCACTCCTAAGCAGCAGTAGTTAGTTTATTATCATTAAAGGTTGTCTTAGCATACAGGACCAACAACAAAATCATCAAACCGAATGTTTGCAGCATCAGCATCCAAGAAATATCGAAGCGGATAAGCCCCGCAAACATAGCCGCAACCGTCGGAAGCGTAATGAGGTTCAATAGAAGATTAACGGATTCTTTATAGGTCGAAATGCTGGTGAGCGGGCTTGATTTGGTCAAATACAGAAACACAGATGCCCCGAAGACCAGAAGTCCCAACATGACGAACAAGAACCCTGACAGCAGCAATGAAAAAAATGCCACAACAAATACTTTGTTTTGTGCAAACCACTGTCTGCTTACTTCTTCTACAACTCCCGCTCCATTCTCAGTGTTTTCCAGCGAGAAGTTTTGAGTGTACGAAACAGTTGACGTCGGAAGACCGGATTCTTTCAACAGCAGATGTGTTTCTTCAAATAAGATAACCGTATCTTCTGCCAGTATGTTTTCCGCTTCTTCCTGGTTCAGTCCGCCTCCCACTACTCCGTCTCCTTCAGAATACAGAAAGGGTTCGCCCATTTTCATTTTCCCGTTTTTGTAACTTGCCGCCTGAAATGCGTCCACCGGCTGTTGTTTCATCAACTCCGCTGTTTTGGGATACACTCGCTCTAACGGAAAGGTGTCCATCTGAGCGTAGTGAAGCGTAACCGGGATGGTCAGCAGTGCGTTCAAAAAGAACAGTACCGTCACGATTCCCGGCCAGCCCAGTTGATGACGATGACGAAATGCTGATATCGGTGTCCATATGCTTTTGAAATAATTGACTGGAAACACATCTGTTTTCATTATATTTACCCTGCCTTACTTCTGGGCTTGGTGCACACTCTTTTTCACCATCAGCCTTTGGTTCCTCCAGCTGTCAAACCGGCAACAAAGTTCTTCTGCAAGAAAAAGAACAAGGTCGAAATCGGAACCGCGATGAGAATGGCTCCCGCGGCGAATAATGCCACACGTTGCTGCCGGGGATCATTGATGAACGTCTGAAGACCAATCGCCACTGTATAGTTCTCAGGCGAACGCAGCAAGAACCGGGCCAACATGTACTCTCCAAATGGGGACATGAACGCCCACAATGCCTGCACCGCAATCATCGGACGGACGAGCGGCAGAATGATCTGCCAAAATGTACGAACATGTCCGGCACCGTCGAGACGCGCGGATTCATCCAGTTCAATCGGCACCGTGTCAAAGTACCCTTTCATCAGCCAGGTGTTCATCGGAATGCCTCCGCCGATATAGATAAAAATCAAGAACCAATGTTGGTCCAATCCGCCAATCAGCAATGCCATTACGTAGAATGCCGTCAAAGCAGCCATCGTTGGAACCATCTGCACAATCAAAAAGAATTTTAATGTTGATTTTCTCCCTACAAAGCGGTACCGGCTGTAAGCGAAACCTGCCAGCGTGATGGCTGATACTTGGATCAGCATCGTAATGACCGCCACGCGCAAGGTGCTCATGTACCAGCGGGTGTAAAGCGTGTCATTAAACAAACGTCTGAAGTTGTCCAACGTCCAGTTGGCGTCAAAACTGAGGTCGAAAGCCATCAAGTTCCCGGCTTTGAATGCCGATGTGATTGTGATCAATAAAGGATAGATGACCACGATGGATAAACCGATTAAATAGGCATACGTGAAAAGCTTGTTCCAAAAGCGTTGGTTTTTTTGTGTCCGGATTCTTTTCTGTTTTGCCATTGTGTTCAATCCTCCATTTCAAACGCGCGCGTCCGGCTGAAAACAATCATCGAGATGGTGATGACGACTGCCGAGATGATCAAGGTGACTGCCGCTGCGACGTTGTATTGAGGCGATTGCCCGGTTGTGAGTTTGTATATCCAGGAAATCAAGATATCTGTCGAACCGGCTCCGCTTCCTACACTTCCCGGTCCTCCTTCGTTGAACAGGTAAATCATCGTGAAGTTATTGAAGTTTCCGGTGTATTGAGTGACAAAAATCGGCGCAGCCACTGCGAAAATCTGCGGAAGCGTAATGTACCGAAACTTCTGAAGGGCCGTTGCGCCGTCAATAACCGCTGCTTCATACCAATCGTTTGGAATGGACTGCAAGATGCCAGACGTCAAGACGTAAATATATGGGTAACCCAGCCATCCTTGAATCATGATGATGGCAACTTTTGTCCAGAACGGATCGGTTTTCCATGAAATGGCCGGAATTTCAAAAAATGGAATCAAACTGTTCAAAAACGGAATCACCTGGGAGTTAATAGCTCCGATACTCGGGTTGAACATATTGGAAAATGTCAAAATGGTGATGAATGCCGGCACCGCCCACGGCAGAAGCAATATCACACCGAAAACCCGTCTGAACTTCACGAACGGTTGGTTGACCACCACAGCCGTGAAAATTCCGATGACCAGTTGAAGTGTGGTCGCACTCAACGTCCAGATGACGGTCCAAGAAAATACAGAGACAAACGTCGTACGATAAGTGCTTAAAGTAAAAATATTGGTGAACGTCTCCAGCCCTACCCAGTCCACCAAGTTGGCCGGCGGAACATTGGTGAAGTCATAGTTGGTGAACGCAATAAAGATGGTCACCAAGACCGGGAAGACAATAGCAAAAATCATGACAAGGTATGCCGGAATGGTTAATAGGTAAGCAAATCCATTTTGAAAGGCATTCATCAATATGTCTTTTGCAGAAGTGTTCACGTTATCCGCGTTAATTGCACGAATTTTAGCCACTCGGTTGGCGTCGTAAATATTGATTCCATAGAACAAAAAGAAAATCAAAAGGACCAACAGCTGCAGGGTGCCTTCAATCAGAAGGAACAAAGAATGGTCTTCACGGGGAGTGGTCCCCAGTGTAACCAATCCTTCAATTGCCGCTATTCCAAAGACAGCCATTTCAACGATGAACAAGGCAAAAATCAGCAAGAACATTATACCTTTGAATGCTTGTTTATTGTAAAATTGTCCTCCACCAGGAATAAGAGAGGCTAGAGTAGCTCGTTTAATCTGCTGAGTTTCTCTTTTAGTGAATGCTAACTTTTTTGCAGATGCAGTTCCTTCCACTGCACTCAACTCCTTTTCCAAAGACGGCCGAAACTTGAAAATGGTTCAGCAGCGCTTCATTTCCTCTCCGCCGAACCATTTTCAAAGTTTATGCGCTACAGGATTCTTCTATATAGTAGAATCAATATTTTTGTTCGATGTTGTCAGAGATGATTTGAACCGCATCATTCGCTGCTTGTTCCGGAGTTTTATTTCCAGAACCGGCATCAAACATCATTGTCTCTGCTCCTGTCCAGACTTCGGCCATCTCTGGGATGTTCGGCATCGGTACCGCGTTGTTGTACTGTTCGATTACCGCCACCGCCAACTCATCCTCTCCAGTTTCTTGAATGGCAGTACGAGCATGCTGGTTGGCCGGCACTTCGTTTGTGTACTCTTCATGCAGCAGCATCATGTTTTCTTCGTTGGTCACAAAGTTTAACCATTCTTCGGCAATTTCCAAGTTTTCAGAATAGTTGTTGATGATCCAGCCTTTTCCTCCGCCGAACGGTTCGTATTCATTTCCATTTGGCAAGGTTGGAATCGGCGCGACACTGTAGTTGACTTCGTTGGTATTGTAGTTGGCGGCTCCCCAAGGACCGTTGATGATGGCCGCTGCTTTGCCGCTGATAAATTGTTCATCGATGAAGTCCCCGGCGCTGGTTACGTCCAACATCCCTTGAGGCCAGACTTCTTGGAACCATTGAGTGGCGTATTCGATTCCTTCGATGGCTCCCGGAGTATTCAAACCGACATCAGATGGGTCTGTCCCGTCTTGTCCAAAGACATATCCGCCGTACCCGGACAACAACCCATACGAGTTATAAAAGTCTACCCAGTTTGCCAAGAAGGCTGTGCTCTTTCCGGACTCACTTTCAAATGCAAAGCGTTCGTCTTCGGTGAGTGCTTCAAGGTCTTCAAAGGTTTGTGGCGCACTGTCCAATAAATCTTGGTTCCAGTACATTACCAACGCTTCAATCACAAACGGCGAACCGTATTGCGTGCCGTCGATCGTCACTTGCTGTTGGTCCACTTCGTCGTAACGCCCGTCATCAGGAAGCGTCACAGGAGCCAGGTGTCCTTGCTGCCCTAATCCTCCGATACGGTCATACGGTGCGAGCATGACATCCGGAGCCAATCCGGACGGACCATCCAGAGGCAGCGCTTCTAGAATTTCGAACATGTCACGCTCGGTCACTTCAATCGTCACACCATGCTCTTCTTCAAAAGCCGGCGCAATCGCTTCAACGTAAGCTACGTAGTCTGACCCTACTCCTACTTCCAGTGTATTGCCGTCATTTTCTGCTGCGCCGCCGGTTTGCCCACCCGTATCAGTTGCGGGATCTTCTCCGCCTCCACACGCTGAAAGAACAACCGCACTAGCCGAAACAAAACCTAACGCATATTTTTTCCATTTTGTTTTACTCATGTACTGATCCTCCTTAAAATTTTATGTAAGTGTTTACATTTCTATTATCTGTTATCTTTGCCGTTTATTCAAACCCTATTTGAATGTTATCGGTAACAAGATGATCCCCATATCCGCTTTGGCTCTTTTTTCCGCCCGACAACGCGGGGAGAGACTGTGGACAATAGAAAAACAAGGCCCTTCTGTTCAGCGGGAAGGACCTTATGAGGTATCCATTATTGTATTCTTGTTATTACTTTTCTTCCAAAACTCTGCTATTTGTTCCACGTCTTTATCGCCGCGCCCCGACAAGTTGATGACAACAATTTGCTTTCTATCCATTTCTGGGACCATTTTGATCGCATGAGCAACCGCGTGCGAACTTTCTAAAGCCGGAATAATGCCTTCTGTTTTTGATAATAGAGTGAATGCTTCCACAGCTTCTTTGTCTGTGACAGCTCGGAACTCCGCCCGGTTACTCTCTTTTAAGTACGCATGTTCAGGGCCGACTCCCGGGTAGTCAAGACCAGCTGAAATGGAATAGGTGTCTTTTACCTTTCCTTCTTTATCAGTTAAGAAATACGTCTTCATACCGTGTTCAACTACTATTTGACCGTTTGTCAAGGTAGCTGCATTCTTATGTATGCGTCAAGTTTTCCTCGGTAACCTTTATTCTAAATGACCCTTAATATAAATGCGGTTATTTGTTTCTATTCATTTAACTAAATGAAA
>NZ_AUCD01000083.1 GCF_000429585.1 Atopococcus tabaci DSM 17538 | reverse complement strand
CGTTGATGTAATCAACTTCACCTTGAGGAAGTTGAATAGGTTTACGTCCACATTTTTGTTTGTTTTCTTTGTATTCTAGATAAATATCGATCGCTGTTTTACCCGTTTTCAACTTCCTGATTACTCTGTAGACTGCTTCATGACCTCGCTTAAGCTTTTTAGCAATCTCGCGACCACTGAGATTAATGGCAAAGTATTCTTCTATGAATATGAGTTCTGTTTTGGTAAGATGGGTGTACGACATGTATGGTGCACTCTCCTTAGCTTTGGTAGGTTAATTTGAGTGTATCATAACATGTCTTTTTTCTGTCTCGCTTAATTATACAATCCACGAAAATTACCTATTTTTTTCAATAATGAGTACAAAGAATTCCCTCCTGCCTGTGATGAAGAAGGGGCAGGAGGGAATGTCTCAAGTAGTGGCTTTTTTGACTTCTTTGGTTGAATTTCCCGGAGAGAAAGACTCACCGTATTCTTTGTATTTTCTGTAGTAGTTTTGCGTGCGCAGCCACATCTGAAGGTTGCGGCGGAATCCTTTGTCGCCTTTGTACAACAATGGATTGGCGTATTTTTTCTGTTTGAGCAGTTCGTTGACTTCTTCTTTGATGTCTTCATCTTCGACGAAATCGCGCAGCACTCGTTTCGATACGACGGTAAACAAGAACTCGTCTTTCAAGTACGACAACGATTTGTCTTTGTTGTAGATCAAGTCGTCGACCAAATATTCCGACAAGTGGTGTCCGCAGTAAGAAATGTAGGAACTGCCGCGTCCTTGACGCAAATTCACTTCAAACACTTTCAACTTGCCGTCGCGGGGATCGTATTTCATGTCGAAGTTCCCGTATCCTTGGTAACCGATGGCCTGCATCAAACGGACCAAGTTGTCCATCACTTCTTTGTCGTAGCGGACAATCATGGCGGTATAGGAGCCGGTGAGATGCGGAACGTGTTCTTGCAGAACCACTTGGGCCAGTGTGATCAACTGTGCTTCGCCGTCTTGGTTGGCATAGTAGACCGAGTCCCACAGATAGGTGTCGTCTCCTGGAATGAAGTCCTGGATGATCAGTTCATCTTTGTATCCGCCGGCGACGACGGTTTGGATGACTTGCTCCAATTCTTCCTGGCTGTACACTTTGTACAGCTTGTTCGTGTTGTGCATGCCTGTCGCTTGATAGGCGACCACGTTGCTCGGTTTGACGATCAAGGGGAAATCGAAATCGGTCGGTACCGCTCCCGGGTTCGCGCAATCATAGAAGTGAGTGTGCGGGATGTCCACGCCGTATTTTTCACACAACCGGTAAAAGTTCTTTTTATAGAACAACTGGTCACGCAATTCAGGGTCGACATAATTGAAGAGATAATCTTCCCGCAACGCTTCTTTGTTGGTCATGATGAGGTTGACGTAAACATCGTTGGCCCCGATCAAAATCAAAGAATCGTATGTTTGTTTGTATGTTTGGGCGATTTCTTTCATGTAATCCAGAAATGCCTGGTTGTCTGACAGGTTTTTGTTGTAATGGATTTTTTGGATGATGCTGCTGCCGTCAGTGAATCTCATTGGGGCTCTTCCGATCATGACCGGTTTGATTCCGTACCGTTCATGGAAAGAAGCGGCCATGGTGTAGCCGTTCATGTCAGTCCCCAAGATTACAGGCAAAAAACGCTTTTTGGCTTGTTGTTCCATAGTATGGTCTCCTTACGCAGGGATGCTTTCTTTAAGTATATACAATTTAATGAGAACGTTTTTCTTTTTTTAGAAAAATGATTTATAGATATAATAAGTCCTTTTAGTATCATACCACTACCTATAAAGAGAAATCAATTGCGACTATTTTAACTCGTTTGAATTTTTTGTGTATGGGGTTGTATTAATACAGAAATGGAGGATTTTTTGAATGCCGCAAACAGGGAGCGGACAAAAAACAGCCCATGAACGGCGCGGTTCATGGGCATGAGGTTATTTTTCAGTTTGTTGGATAAATGCTTTCACAATCGCATTGTCTCCTTGATAAGGGATGCGTTTGCCTTTGGTGATCTGGTAGCGGTCGTCGCCTTTTCCGGCGAGTACGACGGCATCTTTTGGACCGGCCGAAGAAAGCGCATGGTGAATCGCTTCTTTGCGGTCTTCGATGAACGTCACATCGATGGTTCCTTCTATATATGAGGCGATTTCTTTTGCGATATCGGCCGGATTCTCCAAATCAGGGTCGTCCGATGTCAACACCACCACATCGCCGATGGAAGATAATACTTTTCCGAAATCTTTTCGACGGGAAAGACCTTTGCCTCCTGGGGCGCCGAGCACCACAAACAATTTCCCGTCTGGCGTTTCACTTTTAACGTATTCCAACAGTTTTTTCAAACTGATGTAGTTATGGGCGTAATCGACGTACACCGGGCTGCCGTTCGGTTGGATGAAGGTTTCCATTCTTCCCGGAACGACCGCTTCTTTCAATCCTTCGCGGGCATCTTCTTGGGAAGCGCCTAAAAGAGCGCCGATGATCAAGGCGGCCAGGGCGTTGTCTTTGTTGAAGTCTCCAAGCAGTTTGATGGAGTAGTCCCCAGAAATATTCAAGGCATCTCCTGTGTGACTGTTGACGGTCAAGGTGACGGCGTCTTTCGCAACGGCTTCGATAAAGTAATCGGTACCGGGGTGATCTTTTCCGTAGACGATGACTTCGCTGCTTTGGTCTGCCGCCTGTTCATGCAGCAACGGGAAGTGTTTGGTTTCGTTGAACAAGACCACTTTGTCGGAATGGGCCAACAGCTGGCGTTTGCAGAATAAGTAGTCTTCCAACGTTGGGTGTTCGCTCGGTCCGATATGGTCGGGTGAGATGTTTAAGAAGACACCGACATCAAACCGCAGTCCGTACACACGATCGAGCTTGTACGCCTGTGATGATACTTCCATCACCAAGTTCCGCATGCCGTTTGCCGCTGCTTCCGCAAGCATCCGGTACAGATCAAGAGATTCAGGTGTAGTCAGTTTCGACTTGATGGATGTTTTCCCGTCAAGGGAGGTATTAATGGTAGAAATAATTGCATTTTGTTTTGGATACGCGTGATCCAAAATCGATTTTACGAAGTAAGTGGTAGTGGTTTTGCCTTTTGTGCCGGTGATGCCGACCATGCGCAGTTTTTCCTGCGGGTGTCCGTAAAACTCCCGAGCAATCAGCGCCATGGATTTGCGGATATCCGATACGATGATGCCGGGAACGTCCGCTTCTTCATAGATGGTTTCCGATACATAACAAGCGGCACCCTGCCGGACAGCTTCCAGCAGATACGCTTCTTTGAATGTAGCGCCTTTGCAAAAGAACAATGTGTCTGGTTGTACGTCTTTGGAATCATAGGTGATGTGCGTGAAGTCGGACGGTACGCTTTCAGAATCCGAGAGCGTATAATGCCAGTTACCGCCTTGTACAATTTCTCTGAACAAACCTTCTTTTTTCAATAACTGCTGAACCTCAGCAAAAGATAAGGAATACACGGGTATGGCCTCTTTTCTACGTATGTTTATTTAAGGGTAGTTTTTCTCTTCAAAAAAATGAAACGAAATCGGTACAAATCACGTTCATTATATAGCAACAAGGAAACCAATGACAACCATGGATTGTTCAGCTTGGAAAAAAGCCGTTTTTTCTTTTTGTGAAGTGGCGGTTGACACTTTTAGATTACAAGTGCAAACTATAGTTAATGATTACGAATGTAAACGAAGAAAGGAGCTTTCGTATGGCGACGAAAGAAGCTGCACCAATCAGTGCCGCCGAATGGGAAGTGATGCGGGTTGTCTGGACCGCAGAAAAAACAACAAGCAAAGAAATCAGCGAGGTATTGAATGAAAAGATGAAGTGGAAACCGGCCACCACCAAAACATTGATCGGACGTCTGGTGAAAAAAGGGTTGCTCCACACGGAAGCGGAAGGACGGCGCTATGTCTACTCGCCGGCGGTATCCGAATCCGAGAGCATCCGAGAAGCATCTGAAGACCTGCTACAGCACATCTGCAACAAAAAGGTCGGAAAAACGTTGGCCGGGATGTTGGAAGAAGCCACCCTCAGTCAGGAAGATATCCATATGTTGGAAGAACTATTAAAAGAAAAGAAAAAAACAGCACCGGAAGAAATCATGTGTGATTGCCTTCCGGGACAGTGCGACTGTCATCACGAAATGAAAGGGGCGTAGACATGGCGAAGAAAACATTACTGGTAGAAGGCATGTCATGTGCCGCGTGCTCCCAGACGGTGGAAAAAACAGCCGGAAAAGTACCGGGAGTCACACATGCGGCCGTCAATTTGGCGACAGAAAAATTGAACATTGAATACGATGAATCCACCTTTTCATTGGACGAGTTGCAACAAGCCGTCGGTGATTCAGGATACCAGGTGGTTCCGCAAGAATCAGCGGCCCAAACATTTGCTGTTGAAGGCATGACGTGTGCATCGTGTGCGCAGACCGTGGAAAAAGCGGCCGCCAAGCTGAATGGAGTGGAGGAAGCTTCGGTGAATTTGGCAACCGAGAAGATGACCATTACTTACAATCCACTGGAAGTGGCTCCGTATAATATCACAGCGGCGGTGGAAGCGGCGGGTTATGGCGCGGTGTTGGAAACGGCATCAACGATGCGCCGGCTTTGGCACAAGCTGATATCGGCATTGCCATCGGTTCCGGGACAGATGTGGCTGTCGAGTCCGCAGACATCGTTTTGATGCGCAATGACTTGACCACCGTCTTGACCGCCATCGATTTGAGCCATGCGACCTTGCGGAACATCAAACAGAACCTGTTTTGGGCGTTTGCCTATAACATCATCGGCCTGCCGATTGCGATGGGCTTGTTGCATATCTTCGGCGGTCCGCTTTTGAACCCGATGTTTGCAGCAGCAGCGATGAGCTTCAGTTCTGTATCGGTCCTGGCCAATGCCTTGCGCTTGCGCAAGTTCAAACCGGAAACAATCAACGCGTAAAAAATAGGAGGAATGACAATGAAAAAAGTAGTAACAGTAGAAGGCATGAAGTGCGCAGGATGCGCCAACGCAGTGAAAAGTAAATTCGAAGGTGTGGACGGCATCCAGAATGTCACCATCAACCTGGATGACAACTCCGCTCTGGTGGAAAGTGAAACAGATGTAACAACGGACGCACTGAGCAGTGCCTTGGCAGACACCGGTTATACCGTGACAAGCGTCACCCGTGCATAAGACAAATAGACCAAAGCACCGATGGGAGAATTCTCTCATCGGTGCTTTTTTTACATAAAAAGACGTGAGCCGATTCTTTGACGCTCGGAAAATGTCTGTGGTACGGTAAAAAAGGATTGTCGTGCAAAAATTGAATAAACTGCTGAGTTTCTTAAGAAAGCGGGGGAACCATCTTTGGGGTGAATCATTCGAAATGGAATGTAGGGAGCAATCCCGAATCCGTCAGCTAACCTCGTAAGCAAGTGTGGAAGGATAAATTGTAAATATTGTACTTATTTCACCATCTTTAAAATATATCCGACTTGTTGTTTTCTTTGGGATCAGCAGATGACTGCTGGTCTTTTTTTATTTTTGTATCTTCACTAGGAAAAGCAGAACATTCAATAAACCAGAAAAAAAGAAGGAGGAAGGTCGAATGTTAAATGGAAAAAAGAAGCATGGATGGCTGTTGTCTCTGTTCATGGTGTTCGCTGTGGCGTTGGCCGGATGCAGCGTATTGGGCGCGGAAAACCCGGAAGAAACTACTTTGGAGAAAGTCCAGCGCGAAGGATACGTGACGGTGGGATTTGCCAATGAGAAGCCGTATGCGTACATGAATTCGGATTTAGAATTGACGGGGGTATCGGTGGAAATTGCCCGCACCATCATGGAGAATTTGGGGATCGGTGAACTGAGAGGTGTATTGACGGAATTTGCTTCGTTGATTCCAGGGCTGCAGGCCAAGCGGTTTGATATGGTCACCGCCGGGATGTTCATCACCCCCGATCGAGCAGCCGCTGAAGCCGTTCAGTTTGCGAACCCGGAATTTACGATAGGAGAAGCACTGGCGGTTGAAGCGGGCAACCCTCTTGAGTTGCATTCGTATGAAGACATCGCAGAAAATGACGAAGCGTTGGTGGCCGTACCATCCGGAACAATTGAATACGACTACCTCATCCAATCCGGTGTTCCAGAAGACCGGATTGTCACCGTGCCGGATCTCGCATCGGCGTTGTCGGCTATTCAATCCGGTCGTGCGGATGCCATCACTGCCACGCAGCCGGCTTTGCAGGCGACATTGGATACCGCCGGAGACGAGTCGCTCGAGCGGGTGGAAGACTTCCAGCAGCCGGTAATCGATGGCGATCCGGTGCAGGACTATGGCGCGACGGTTTTCCGGGATGCGGACCAAGAATTTATCGCTGCATGGAACGAAGAACTGAGAAAATTGGAAGAATCCGGTGAGCTGCTGGAAATTTTGGAAGAATTCGGCTTCACCGAAGAAAACCTTCCGCAAGGCATTACAGCTGAAGAAGCCGTGGAATGAGACGGAAGGGACGAAATGAAAGGACGTGAGAACGGATGAACTTTTGGGAAATAGTCGTGTTCCTTGTGCGGGAAGGCGTCGGCGTCACCATCGCCTTAACCATATTGTCTGCCATAGTGGCATTGGTTTTGGGATTTGCGGCCGGCTTGGCAAAACGTTCGCCTTACGCGGTCGTGAGGGGAATCGCACATATCTATGTGGAAGTATTTAGAGGCACTTCTTTGTTGGTACAGCTGTTTTGGATTTATTTTGTCCTGCCGATGTTTGGCCTGACGTTATCTGCCATGACGGCCGCTGTTGTGGCGATTGGGCTGAACTTTGGGGCGTATGTGTCTGAGGTGGTCCGAAGCGGAATCGAGTCGGTTCCGGAAGGGCAGCTGGAAGCGAGTGTGGCACTCAATCTGTCGAAACGCCAGCGGATGCGGCGTGTGGTGTTGCCGCAAGCGTTCATCTTGATGCTGCCGAACTTGGGCAATCAATTGATTGAATTATTTAAAAGTACGTCTCTCGTTTCATTGATTACGTTGACGGATTTGACGTATCAAGCCAATCTGTTGAACGGTTCGACGTTGGAAACCACAAAAATCTATACGGCCTTGCTGTTGATTTACTTTGTCCTCGCGTGGCCGTTGACCAAAGGGATGCAACTGCTGGAACGTAAACTGACGGAAGGGAGGTATTGACATGTGGGATTGGAATTATGCTTTGTCGATTGTGCCAGACCTTTTATCGGCAGTCGGTCTGACCATCGCCGCAACCATCGTAGGTTTTTTCCTGGCGGTCATCTTGGGATTGGTGTTTACGCTATTGGTGCGTTCGGACAACAAAGTGGTGTCTGGAATCGCAAACGGCATCATCAAATTTGTTCGCAACACCCCGCTTCTTGTGCAATTGTATTTCATTTTTTATGTCTTCCCACAATTTGGATTGACCTTGTCTCCGTTTGTGGCAGGGGTGTTGGGACTGGGCTTGCATTACAGCACGTATCTTTCAGAAGTGTTCCGAAGCGGAATCGACTCTGTTCCCCAAGGGCAGTGGGAGGTGGCCACTGCGTTGAACTTCACCAAACGCAAGACATGGACGCGGATCATTTTGCCGCAATCCATCCCTCCTGTCCTCCCGGTGATCGGCAACTATTTCATCACCATGTTTAAGGAAACGCCGCTTTTGTCAGCCATCACATTGACGGAAATCTTGCAGACGGCGAAAAACATCGGAGCGGGAACTTTCCGATATGTGGAGCCATTCACGCTTGTCGGGGTGTTGTTCCTGCTGTTGAGTTACCCGGCGTCTTTACTGGTCAAGCAGGCTGAAAAACGAATCGCAGAGAAATACTCAGTATAAAACGAACGATAAAGGAGGAAACGAAATGACTGAACCCATTGTGCGGTACAACAATGTATCCAAATCCTTCGGCGATTTGGAAGTTTTAAAAGGAATTGATTTTGAAATTTATCCGGGCGAGAAAGTGGCGCTCATCGGCCCGAGTGGCTCAGGGAAAACCACATTCGCACGTTTGTTGATGACATTGGAAGAAATTACGAAAGGCACCATCACCGTTCACGGCGAAAACCTCTGGCATGAAAAAGGAAAAGACGGCGAACTGGTGCCGGCTTCAGAGGAGCACTTGCGGAAAGTGCGTTCCCATATCGGGATGGTCTTCCAACACTTTCATTTGTTCCCGCATATGACCGTGCTGGAGAACGTCACCGAGGCTCCCATCACCGTCAACGGCATGGACAAAGCAGAGGCGGAAAAAGAAGGAAAAGCGATGCTGGACAAAGTAGGGCTGTTGGAGAAAGCAGATACCTACCCGGCCCAGCTCTCAGGTGGTCAAAAACAGCGTGTGGCGATTGCCCGGGCTCTGGTCATGAAACCGGAAGTCATGATTTTTGACGAACCGACTTCCGCTCTGGATCCTGAACTGGTGGGCGAAGTGCTGGAAGTCATCAAGGATATCGCCGAAGAAGGGAACATGGCGATGCTGTTGATCACCCATGAAATGGATTTTGCCATGGAAATTGCCGACCGCGTGGCATTTTTCGAAGAAGGGCACATCCGGGAACAGGGAGCACCGGAAGAGCTGTTGAACAATCCAGAAACACCGCGTTTGAAAGAGTTCCTTTCGCGCTTCAATGCGACTAACATAGAATGAACCCCAAAAAGGACCGCCGGAAACGGACGGTCCTTTTTTAGTGCGCCCGGCATGGGCGACAACTTGGTGGTGAAAGTCCACTACAGACTTGGCAGTAGGAACTGTTAGCGAAAGTCAAGGGTGTCCGCCGTGAGGCGGAATCTGAAGGAAGACGGACGCAAATGCTTGCACTGACGAACAGAAACTTCATACAAAGGCTGAATCAGGACGGATGAGCTTGCTAAACAAAGTGAAGTCCGATACTGCCCGAATCCTGTACAGTAAATGGAGCAGTGACATGAGCAGAAGGTTGTCGTTCTTACCCGGGGAGGTCTCGTCAGCGCTTAGTAGTAACAACGAATGGCGAGAAGTCAGCCGAGGTCATAGTAGGG
>NZ_AUCD01000082.1 GCF_000429585.1 Atopococcus tabaci DSM 17538 | reverse complement strand
TGCGTGAGTGGGAGTGTCCTAATTGTCATACCCATCATGACCGAGATATTAACGCAAGTTTGAATCTTAAAAATGAAGCCATAAGGCTTCTAACCGTAGGAACTACGGGGATAGCCTAATCAATAACTAGCCGATAGGCTGGTGTTCTTAGGAATCCACTATGGCTTTAGCCTAGTGGTAGTTCAAATGCAAGGATTTATGGAAAAGGCCGGCCACTGCTGCTGTTGCACGGGAATGGAGAAACACACCAAATTTTGGATGCTCAAATCCGTTATTTCTCTTCCTTTCGTCAAGTGATTGCCATGGATACCCGTGGACACGGAAACACAGGCGCGGGGTCGGGAACGTTGATTTTCCATCGCATCGCAAACGATATCATCCGGCTGTTGGATTACTTAAACATAGAGTCGATTCAAATCATTGGGTTCAGTGATGGAGGAAATCTTGCCCTCTACACGGCGAAACATTATCCATACCGAGTGAACGAAATGGTGATTGTAGGGGCGAATTTTTCTCCAGATGGTATGCTCCCGAAAGTGTTGAAAGAAACTGTATGGGAATACCGAATGCAACGTGTGATGGGCACACTCATTCCTGCTATACGTAAAAAAGCAGCCGTTACAAACTTGATGTTGGACGAATTGGCATTGAGAAGAGAAGATTTGCCGACTATACAACAACCGGTTTTGGTTGTGGCCGGATCACAGGATATGATTTTGGAATCACATACACATGAATTGGCAAAGTTGCTGCCGAACGGCAGGGCCAATATCGTACCGGGGGCTTCGCACTTCTTAATGATGGAAAATCCGGAAGAGTTTAACCGGTTGGCGTCAGACTTTTTAAATTGAAAAAGAACAGACGAAGAGTCGTCTGTTCTTATAAGGCCGCTTTTTTGTCTGTTTGGACGACCAAACGAACAAGTTTTTTGCGTGGGATGAATTCGAAAGAAGCTTCGCTGTAAATGTTTTGCTGTAGTTGATGTTGTTGCGCCAGGAATCCAGCTTCCAAAGAAAAGGACGGCTCTTTTGATTCCATCCGTGAGAGAACGATGTCTCCTGAAAGTATGTATTGAACCGTTTGCTTTTTCGCCGACGATTGAGTGAGTGTGCCAAAGCCATATGTATGGAAAAATTGAATGGTGGCTGCTTCGTTTTCCAACGGATGTTGGCGAGCCAATTCTTTTCCCGCCCAATACAAAATGGCGGAATGTTCTTCGCCAAGCAGATTGGGGAGAAGTTGATCTCTTAACAACCGGAGACCGGAAATGGGTTCTTGTTCTTTTTGAACCTCTTGCATTTCTTCGACAAATTGTTCGTTATCTTGAATGGTCACATTCTTCACCTTGCCCTTTCCAAGACTATAATTATACAGAAAAAAATGTCGAAGGACTATAGTTTTTGGGGATTCCTTCGCCAAACAATAAAAATAACGATAACGTGAATGTAAAAGACTGATAAAACTTTAAAAATGATTGAGGTTAGAACTATGACAAAACAAGCAATCGGAATGATTGATTCTGGGGTAGGCGGATTGACAGTGATGAAGGAAGCCATGAAGTTGATTCCAAATGAATCCTTCTATTATTTGGGCGATACTGCCCGCTGTCCGTATGGCCCCAGACCATTGGAAGAAGTAAAAGAATTTACGTGGCAGATGGCTGAGTTTTTAATGGAAAAGAACATTAAAATGCTTGTGATTGCCTGTAACACAGCAACTGCTGCTGCTTTAGAATTTCTGCAAGAAAACCTCCCCATCCCTGTGGTGGGAGTCATCCAATCAGGCAGTCAAGCGGCGGCTGGTACGACCCAGGCGAAACGAATCGGCATTCTTGGAACGGAAGGAACTGTCAAAAGCGACGTTTACCCACGCTCCATTCACAAAGAAGACGAAACCATCGAAGTGTTCAGCTTGGCGTGTCCACCGTTTGTTCCGTTAGTGGAAAACAATACTTACGATGGAGAAGAGGCCAAAAAAGTAGTGGCAGACACCCT
Organism: Atopococcus tabaci DSM 17538; assembly: GCF_000429585.1. Taxonomy (GTDB): domain Bacteria; phylum Bacillota; class Bacilli; order Lactobacillales; family Carnobacteriaceae_A; genus Atopococcus; species Atopococcus tabaci. The sequence goes on along the minus strand of NZ_AUCD01000082.1, from coordinate 7,041 downwards.
GTTGCCGCTAAAGGATAAACAACTGGATACAGTTGTGCTTGGCTGCACTCATTACCCAATTTTGCGCCCGCTGATTCAAGAAGCACTGGGCCGGAATGTCCAATTAGTGGACGCCGGAGCAGAGACCGTGAAAACAGTGAAGCAACTTTTGGGAGAATTGAATATTGCAGCCAACCCTCTGGGGGGCAAACCAGAATGGAAGTTTTTTACAACCGGTGCTGCCCAGCCTTTTAAAGAATTGGCCGAACAATGGCTTGAGGAACAAGACTTGAATGTCCAGCATATAGAATTGGGGGAAGAATGAATGAAAGACAATGAATTAAACCAAACCCATCAAACAGAGAATGCCCATTGGCCAAAAGAAGTGGTCATCGCCACAAACAATATGGGGAAAGCCAAAGAGTTTGAAGCGATGTTTGCGAAAAAAGGAATGAAAATCAAAACATTGCATGATTTTCCGGATATTCCCGAAGTAGAAGAAACCGGAACAACTTTCGCGGAAAATGCATTGTTGAAAGCAGAGACGATTGCGGACCGGCTGCAAAGAATGGTGTTGGCGGATGATTCTGGATTGAAAGTGGACGCACTTGACGGACAGCCGGGAGTTTATTCCGCCCGGTATGCGGGAGAAGACAAAAATGACGCCTCCAACAATGCCAAACTGTTGCATGAACTCGCAGGATTACCGAAAGAGAAACGCACTGCCCAATTTCACTGCACTTTGGCGGTGGCGGCTCCCGGAAAAAACAGCTTGGTGGTAGAGGGAGAAGTGGAAGGCCTGATCCTGGGTGTTCCTAGAGGGGAGAACGGCTTTGGCTATGACCCGCTGTTCTTTGTTCCGGAACTGGAAAGAACGATGGCCGAGTTGGAATCGGAAGAAAAAAACCGTGTGAGTCATCGTGCAGCAGCATTGAAAAAGTTAGACCAAGAACTCGACGAATGGCTTCAAAATTCTTAAAGAAGGAAGGCATACGATGAAACTACTTGCAGTTAGTGACAACCATGGCGATCGGTATATTCTTACTGAGTTAATCGATATTTACCATGATGAAGTGGACGGCATGATTCATTGCGGGGATTCTGAACTCAGACCATCTGACAGCGTGTGGGATTCTATGACGACTGTTCGAGGGAATATGGACTTTACAGACGAATATCCTGTGACACGAATTGAAATGTTCAATGAGCCGGTGTTCGTGGCACATGGGCACCTTCATCATGTGAAAAGGTCGCTTGCCCCTCTCGCAGACGAGGCAAAGCAAGCGGGAGCCCGTTTTGCTTTTTACGGCCATACCCATGAACCGGCAATTGATTTTCAAGACGGAGTCTGGGTAATCAATCCCGGCAGCATTGCACAGCCTCGAGGAAAAAATCTCCATAAAACATACGCACTTGTGGAGGTGACAGGCTCGACTGGCTCGGTGCGTTACTTTGATGAAAATCACAATGAAGTAAAAACGTTGACCGCGAGTCTTTTTGTTTGAGCAGAAAATGATAAACTCCTATAATCAATAAGGGCTTTTCCTTTCTTTTGTAAAAAAATCCTCATTATTATCTAGTTTTATCCTACACGGACTCGATGTAGTGTACAATAGAAGTGAGAAAAGCGCTTTCAAGGAGGATAAAAAATGATCAGCAAAAAGATAGCAGAAATATTAGTAGAAGATATGGAACAATTTGTCACACCATCTGATGAAGTGGCGCATCTTCGGTTGTCGCACAAATTGGATCACGCATTATTGATTTTGACCAATGTGGGGTTTTCCGTCATACCGGTATTGGATGACGATATGAAGTTCAAAGGTTTGGTGTCCATGCCGGGCGTCATGCGGGCGATTATGGACGTGGAAGATGTCAACTTTGATAAGTTGGGGGACATCACTGTCGAGAGTGTGTTGGAACACCACTACGCTGCAGTTACATATCCTTTTGAATTGGAGGATGTACTGCGTTTGTTGGTTCACCATGCATTTGTTTCTGTAACAGAACCTGATGGCACTTTTATTGGAATCATCACACGAAGCGAATTGCTGAAAGGAACCAACCGACTGGCACATGAGTTGGAAAACATGTATGACTTGGTCGAAAAAGAATTTCGTACCATGGCATAGAAAAAAACACTGGAGAAGCGCAAACTTCTCCAGTATTTTTATTGTGCATTAAAGTCATAATTAATGGCCGGAAGCTCCACACCGGATGTAGACAAAGCTTCGATATACTCTTCGAAAAAGGTGTTGTTTACGTCCCATTGTTTGCCATTTTCGGTGTACATAATCACTTGTGCAGCTATTTGTCCGTTTCCTACAGGCACAAATGAAATCGTCGAAGGCGGGGTGGTGATTTCAGGGAACTGTGGAACCAACTCCGCATTGACTTGTTCCATGATTTTTCGAACGTTTTCGAGGTCGGTCCCCGGGAAGAGACGAATTTGAATCCGGACCCTCATGTCTGAACGAGATCTGTTGCTGACGACTAGAATCTCACGGTTAGGAATGTAATGAACCGTACCGTCAAAGTCTTTCACTTGTGTAGTTTTTAAATTAACATCCAATACTGTTCCAGAAACATCGCCGATGGTGACGTTGTCTCCAATATCCAGCTGCTTTTCCAGCAAGATCATGAAGCCGTTGACCACATCACTCACAAAACCTTGTGCACCCAACGACAAAGCCAAACCGATCACCCCAGCCCCGGCAAGCAGGGTACCGACTGGAATCCCAATGATCTCCAGTACTGTATACACAGTGAAAAAACCAAGGATGGCATGGAAAACATTTTTACTGACATTATAAAGGGTATTGTAGCGGTTGGGAACGGCATTCCGTTTCACTGTGTATTGTTTGAAAGCTAAATCAATTAAGTATCCGCCAATTTTTTTCAATCCCCAAAACAGCAACAAAGAAAACAAAATTTTAATAGACCCGGCAATGAAAGAAACCAAAAAACTCTGCCAGTCGATAGTGTCAAGAAACTCAATGAAAAAATTCGTTTCTTCTGCGACCTTGTCGACGATTTCTTCAGTCATTGAACTATCTGTTGAACTTCCCATATAAGAAAAACTCCTTTCAAACGGTGCGAGTGACACTTAAGATGATATAAGACTGTAACACGCGCATATCCGTTTTATTCGTTACAGTCTTCTCTATATATTACCATCTCTCCCAAAAAGTACAACCGATTTTAAAGAACAGAAACAACAAACTGCATACATAAACAGCACTTTTTCGACAGGTCAGGTTGAGAATCGAAGGATATTATACAAGCCGTGTCGTATTGTTTGATTTTGAGATTTTGATGATGGTATCCTATACATGTAAGCAAGGAAGGAACCGCTGTCTTACTGTTCGCATCGTTTTACTGGCGGTGCGGCATGTGAGGGCGGAAAATAAAATATTAAAGAAGGAAGTGGATCTTATGAGCGGTGGAGAAATTGCTGCATTGATTGCTGCTGTTGCGTTTGCGGTGTTGGTTGCAGCCCTTATTTATTTCATTTTCAAAGTTGGAAAAGTTGTTGGACAACTCAACACGACTGTTGAAGAAGCCAACAAAAGTCTCAGCACCATCACGAAAGATGCAGACCACCTGATGGTAGAGGTGGAAGGGTTGCTGAATAAAACCAACACTACATTGGATGATGTGAATGGGAAATTAGGTCTGACAGATCCTTTGTTCCAAGCGGTAGGAGATTTAGGTATGACGGTGTCTGATTTGAACCATGCTACCCGTAAACTGACGAGCAGCTTGACGACTGTCAGCAAACGCGGCGCACAAGGCGGAATGGTGAAGAAAGTCGGAGACACAGCAATGAAAATGAACGAAAGAAGAAAGCACCAAAACTAAGTGATATCTATCTCTAAATAAATGAATCAGAATCATACAAAGGAGAGTAGAACGATTATGGCGAAAAAAAATGGTGGATTTCTAAAAGGAACACTTTTCGGAGCCGCAGTTGCAGGGATTGCAGCATTATTGTATGCGCCGAAATCAGGAAAAGAACTTCGTAAAGATTTGAACCAACAAGCCAATATGGCTAAAGATTCAGCGAAAGACTATGTAGACATCGCAAAAGAAAAAGGAACTGAATTGAAACAAACTGCCCAAAAAGCCGGTTCCGAGTACATGGACACCTTGAAACAAACCACTGACAAAGTGAAACAAGATTTGTCCGGCACAGCAGGAGATTTGAAAGAAACAGCTGTGGATGTAAAAGAAACATATAAAGAGAGCATGGAAAAAGAAAAAGAAATTGCAAAAGATGCTGCCGAAGATGCAAAATCCACGATGCAAGAGGATAGCCAGAAAAAAAAGAAAGATAAAATCACAGAAGATAGAAAATATACTTCTTCTACATTGAAGGACGATGTAGAGCGTCGTACAATGGAGTATGCGTATGATGAAGAAAAAGCAGGAGAGAGTCTGGATGAGCAATATAATCCAGCGAACGTCTCTTCAGAACAAACCCCATCTGATACAGATGTTGATGATAGAAAAACAACGAACACAAACGTTGGAATCTAATAGAAGACAGTAAAAAGATACCGCCTGCCACAGGCGGTATCTTTTTGGTTTACTTGAATAAACAAATTAAATTTCCTTGTATTCTTTTGGTGTATGGGTAAACGATACACATCCCTCTTTGGTGACATACACGCAGTCTTCAATTCGCACACCAACAGATCCTGGGATATAAATACCTGGTTCAATTGAAAAACACATACCTTCTTCAAGGATGAGGTCATTTCCCTGCATAACATTTGGGAATTCATGAATCAACTTACCGATTCCGTGTCCAAGTCGGTGCGTGAAGTAGGGGCCGTATCCAGCATCTTCAATGACTTTTCTGGCAGCGGCATCCAAATCGCTGACTGGAACACCCGGACGAACCATGTTTAGAGCTGTCAAATGAGCTTGAAGTACTACATCGTAAATGTGTTTGTGTTCATCGGAGACCGAACCGAAAGCGACTGTACGCGTCACATCGCTTACGTATCCTTCGTGTATTGTACCTAAGTCAAACAAGACCAGTTCATTTTTTCGAAGTTGCTGTTCGCCGGGGACACCATGAGGACTGGCTGCGTGATCTCCGAATAAAACTTCCGTAGCAAAGCTCATTTCAGAGACGCCTTGTTTTTTCAGTTGGTATTCAATTTCAGCCACCACTTCTTGTTCGGTGATTCCTTCACGTAAACTGTCAAAACCAATTTTCAAAGCTAAGTCTGCAGTACGGCCTGCTTGCTTCATTTTCTCAATTTCTTCAGGCGTCTTCACAACTTTCAACTCCTGTAAAAGGGAAGTGACATCTTCATATGCTGCATCAGGGAATAGTTTGAGGAGTTCCTTAAATCGGCTTAGAGAAAGGCTGTCTTCTTCCAAACCTATTGTTGAAAGAGAAGAGCGGCGCTCCATGATGGCTTGTTGGATAATGGTGAACGGATCCTCATGATCTTGGTAGCTGTAAATATCATACATCCAGCCGCTTTGCCGGGCATCGTCCGCTTCTAAAGCCGGTGTGAATAAGAACGGATCTTGATTGGAGAAAGCCACCAATGCAAGAACACGCTCATGAGGGTCACTTTCAAAGTCAGAAAAGTATGCCACATTCACTGGAGATTGCAAAAAGACCGCATCGATTTGTCTTTCTTTTAATGTTACTTGGAGCCGTTGCAGTTGACTGTTCATAGTTTCCATTCCTTCTTTCTGAAAATAATGCGTTTTTATGGATAAAAAGCTTGTGGTTATTGTATCATACTTGTGAAGAAGAAATTTTGAAAATTGGCAGTGAGGCACCTTGAAAGAAAGCATGAAATTTTCATGAAAATAACGAAAACCGTTTGCAATTGAGAGATTACTCTGTTACATTAGTCGTATCTTATAAAATGGGATAGTGAAACCAAAACAGAAGAGGAGATTGGGAATGGAAAAACAGACCATCACAATTTATGATGTGGCTCGAGAAGCAGGCGTTTCTATGGCTACCGTATCTCGAGTAGTGAATGGAAACCCAAACGTAAAACCAACCACACGAAAAAAAGTATTGGATGTAATTGAACGATTGGACTACCGCCCTAACGCAGTAGCTAGAGGATTGGCAAGTAAACGAACAACGACAGTAGGGGTTATCATTCCTGATGTCACCAACTTGTATTTCTCTTCGTTGGCTCGTGGAATTGACGATATTGCAACGATGTACAAGTACAACATCATTTTGGCAAACTCTGATGAGAACGAGCAGAAAGAAGTTTCTGTATTGAATAACCTGCTTGCAAAACAAGTGGATGGGGTTATCTACATGGGTAACCGCATTACAGACGACTTGAGAGCAGAATTCTCTCGTTCCAAGACACCGGTTGTATTGGCTGGGACAGTTGACCCCGATGAACAAGTTGGAAGTGTCAACATTGACTACAAAGCCGCTACAGAAGACAGTGCCGCTCACTTGCTGGCAAACGGTCACACACGCGTGGCATTTGTCACTGGGAAATTGAGTGACCCGATCAACACGTATCGTTTGAACGGATACAAACAAGCGCTTCAGGCTGCTGGGGTTGAGTATGACGATTCTTTGGTTATCGAATCAGAGTATTCTTACAAAGAAGGAGAAGCAGTTTATAAACTGATCAATGAAGCCGGCGCAACCGCGGTGATTGTGACAGACGATGAATTGGCCATCGGAATTTTGAACGCTGCTTTGGATAACGGAGTTTCTGTTCCGGATGAACTTGAGCTGATCACCGCAAACAACTCACCAATCACAGAAATGGCTCGTCCGCAAATCAGCACCATTGTCCAACCATTGTACGACTTGGGCGCAGTAGCGATGAGATTGTTGACGAAATTGATGAACAAAGAGGAAATCGATGAAAAAACCATCGTTCTTCCATATACTATTGCCCAACGCGGCACAACTACTTCATTCGACGAATAAAATATTGAAAAATCCCCGTTCTTGAAGTGACCCCTAAAAGTTAGACACGGTTATTTCATTTAGGCAGCTTGGTTAAAATGAGTTCGGTACTGCACCGGACTCATTTTTAATTTTGC
>NZ_AUCD01000081.1 GCF_000429585.1 Atopococcus tabaci DSM 17538 | reverse complement strand
GGAAGTTGAATAGGTTTACGTCCACATTTTTGTTTGTTTTCTTTGTATTCTAGATAAATATCGATCGCTGTTTTACCCGTTTTCAACTTCCTGATTACTCTGTAGACTGCTTCATGACCTCGCTTAAGCTTTTTAGCAATCTCGCGACCACTGAGATTAATGGCAAAGTATTCTTCTATGAATATGAGTTCTGTTTTGGTAAGATGGGTGTACGACATGTATGGTGCACTCTCCTTAGCTTTGGTAGGTTAATTTGAGTGTATCATAACATGTCTTTTTTCTGTCTCGCTTAATTATACAATCCACGACCCTAAAAATAAAAAATATCGATCGCGTATTTTCGTAAAAGACGGGCAATTTGTTTTAGCAAAAAATAGCGAGTTACGTAGACCTGTAGACTCCAGTAAGAACTGGAAAACTGGCAACTTTTTCAATCGATACAATAATATGATTGATAATTATATTGAGGATGGAAAAGTAATTGAAGAAAATGGGGTCTTAAGAACAGTAATCAATATGTCTTTCGATAGTCCTTCTCGAGTTGCTGAATTAATATCAGGCCAGTCTACTAATGGGTGGCTGTTCTTTGATGATTTAAATGAGTTAAGAACTATGGATTAGATATAAAAAGAGGATACAATCTTTTTATATAGCTTATAAGTGGATATTGCGACCCAAAAAAGCCAATTGTGCGTAAAAAGGCACCATTTAGTGCGCTTATTAATACCAATCATTGCAACAAGATTACCACAACACACCTAATTATGATTTTTTATTAAGACAGTCCACTGGGGGCTGTTTTTTCATTTACAACCATCAACTAAAGTGATATATTTGTCACATAGGGAGATAAATATATCACTTTCGAGAGGTGTAAATAATGAAGCGAACATTGAGTAACAAGAGTTGGCTTATTGGGCTGCTGGGATTTTTGGGATTTTCGGGAACTAATGGACCCCCGGCTATGTATCTATTTTTTGCGTTTTTTGGAGGATTACAATATTACTGGTGGTATAAATTAGGTGCCGAGGAAGATGAACGTTTAATAGAAAATCGCAATATCGCGGGAACGATGGCTTTTCGCATTGCTTTCTGTTTTGGATTTCTAGGCAGCTTGGTATTAAGTTTTCTTTCTCACGATTATGAATTTTTATATCGAGCTGAATTGATTATCTTAGCATTAACCTTCGCCTTGGGAACAAATTTGTGGGCGTATTTGACTTACAAATATGATACGGGTGAGTAATTATGACGACTTTTACAACACAGATAAAAAAATATCGTCTATTAAAAGATTTAACCCAAGAAGAACTTGCACAGCGTGTGGGCGTTCGTAGAGAAACGATTATGCGTTTGGAAAACGCAAAATATAATCCTTCACTGGAATTAGCCGTTCGAATCGCTAGAGAATTGGACGCTTCAATTGACGACTTGTTCCATTTTGACTTTGAAAAATAATGGAGATGAAAAGAGTTAACAGGACAATACTTAGAGTATTGATTGGTTTGATTTGGATCATCGGTGCAATCGTATGTTTAGTTAAAGCTAATTTTTTAATGGCTGCTTTGTGTTTGTTAGTTGGCGTAGTATTTGTTACCGTAGCTAAAAGAAAACCAATAAGAGGGGAAGATTATGAAAGACGAACTACTATCAATCAAAGATTTAGGGGTATGGTATGAAACGGGTAAACCCATTATCAGGAATTTGGATTTGACAATATATAGAAATCAAGTCGTTGGTTTGATTGGGCGAAATGGTGCTGGGAAAACGACTTTAATCAAAATGATTGCCTCGATTCTCGGCACTTATCACTTAGAAAGTTTTCTGTGGTTCAGAGAAAAATCAGATGTACAGTCAAACAACTTCAAATTGAATCGTTCAATTATATTTGACGAAGACCACTCTTTTGAGTATTTTACCTTTCGGGAATACCTTGAATATGTATTTGACTCCTATCAAAAAGCTGTACCTGATATAACAGAATTAGTAAGAGGATTCGGTTTCACTAACCATCAAGATACTTTGATAAAAGATCTCTCTACCGGGAATCGTAAAAAAGCTTTTTTAATTACAGGATTTGCATTGAGACTCCCACTACTAATTTTAGATGAACCCGTGAATGGTTTGGACTTTGACAGTACAGAATTTTTGTATCAACTAATTAAGAATTATAAAGAATACGGATCGGTTTTATTTTCTTCGCATGTCATGGAGAGTATCACAATGACCGCCAACCAAGTTTTGATCCTAGAAAACGGAAAAATCAGTCAAACTTTTGAAGGCGCTGATGTGGATGGCGATTTGATACGAAAGGCGCTGCAAAACCATGAAAACTATTAAACTTTTAAACCGACAATTGATGGGGAAATCTTATCATTCTTTAGTTATAAGCCTTTTAGCCAGTCTTTTCGTTTTTTTACTAATGTCAGTTTCAGGGGTTTATATCGTTGTTAAACCTTTCTTCTTTTATGCTTGCATTGGATTGTTTACTATGGGTATCGCAAGACAAACAACGAAATCAATCATTAACGATGGGAAGTTACACGGCTTACTCCAGCTTCCCTTTATAAAGAATCGTTTTCTCAGTTCTTTGGTATGTTCTACCTGTCTTTATGTTTTAGGCACTAAAACATTGATTGTGTTCTCTCTTTTTTCCAGTGTGATGGAACCAAAGCTCAATGTACTCTTTTGTAGCCTTCTCATCAGTATCTTTTGTTGTATCTATGGGATGTTTTTTGCACTTCCGTATAAATTACCGCAAATACTCGCGGTATTCAGTCTAATAGCATGTGGCGTATTTGCTTGGTTGGGCAAGAATGATTTAGTCTTACTTACTTCATTCATCTCATTGTCTATGGCTGGGATCTTTTATTTTAAAAGTAATCCCTATGACTTCTTACAATTACCAGTTTTTCGTAAACATCAAACTTTCTTATCACGGGGAAATTTCATCAACTATTTATTTAGATATTTCATGTTTCATAAGAATTATCTGATTAATAGTGCGTTTCTAATTGCTTTGGCCGTTTTCTTGCCATTTATGTTTTTGAATATGAAAATGGGCACTTTCTATCTTTTGGGTTTGGGAATTTTGAGTATCAATACACCACTGTCGATTTTATTTTCAAGCAACCGAACGTTACTTGATAAAGTAAAGTCGCTTCCGAATCAAAAAAGGAAAATTATTGTGCCATACTTTCTTCTTTTACTAGTATGGAATTGCATTCCGAGTATGATTTACTTATTTATCTCAAAACTGTTGAGTCAACCATTCGGAACAGAATATAGCCTCTTAGCTTTGAGTCTAATTGTTATAAACAGTGTTGGTGTCGTACTTTTGGAATGGTACTTTCCTTTTAAAAATTGGCACGTGGAAAGTGATCTTTGGCATCATCCTCGAAAATATATTATGCCAAGTATATTAATAGTGCTTACCATGTTGGTGCTGATAAATAAGGTGTTTTTAGTAGGTATTGGCCTTTTAGCACTGTGTAGCATAGGGCTATTACTGATTGTAGTAAACTAATTGCTCTAAAGGCTAAAAACAAATCAAAAAATTCTATATAGGAGACAACGTTATGTTCCAAATCCATAAAACATTGAAAATGAGTTTTGAAGGTTTTTCCCAAAGAACAATAGTGCCGGATAACTTGAAGACAGGTGTCATTTCCCATAAAAAATTCGAACCAATTTTGAATCAAAGTTATCGTGAAATGGCTGATTACTACAACACAGTTATTGTTCCTGCACGAGTAAAGTCACCAAAAGATAAAGGCTCTGTTGAGGGTTCAGTAGGCTATATTTCACGTCAGATTATCGCAGCATTGCGTAACATTCAGTGTTTTTCTTTGGAAGAGCTAAACGAAGCAATTATTGAAAAAGTAAATGAACTAAACGGAATGCCTTTTCAAAAACGTCCCGGCTCCCGTAGGAGCATTTACAACGAAGAAGAAAAGTCCTTTATGTCCCCACTTCCAGCTAAGGCTTATAGACCAGCGGAATGGCGAGTCGCTAAAGTACAGAAAAATTATCATGTCCAGATCGAATACATCAATTATTCGGTTCCGTTTGAATACCTGCAAAAAGAAGTCGATGTACGTCTCACAAAAGAACTGGTAGAAATCTATTACAAAGAAATGCGTATTGCTTCTCATAAACGTATTCACGGCGTTCAAGGACAGTATTCAACCAATCCCAATCACATGCCGGACAGTCACCGGGAATACTTTAATCATACACCAGAATCCATGCGGAAATGGGCGGAAGAAATCGGACACTATACAACGCTATTAATCAATCATATTTTGAAAAACAATGTTGAAAAACAAGCTCTGAATCAATTAATGGCATTGAAAAATATTAGGAAAAATACTTCAGCAGTTGCCATTGAGGAAGCCTGCAAAACGGTGTTATCAGTGAGTATCGCACCAAATATCCAACTTTTAAAAGAAGTAATTAAACGTCAGAAAGAAATGAATCAAAGAAACACTACGAGTTATTTGAATGAAGAAGCTACGCAAGATTATGGATTTACTCGTGGTGCAAAATATTTTGGAGGACTAAATAATGTTAAATAGCGAATCGGTTCGCAAGCTTTCAGAAATGAATCTCCAAGGCATGGTTGAAGCCTACCAAAGTAATCAAAACAATAAAGATTTTGATAAACTTTCTTTCGATGAGCGCTTTGAATTGATCATTGATCACGAGTACAGTCGCCGTCAATCGAATAAATTGAAACGCTTGATTGGTAGCGCTAAATTTGTAGAACCTACTGCCTGTATCGAAGATATTGAATACTATCCCGATCGTAATCTTGATAAGCATTTGATTTCACAACTTAGTACTTCTAACTATATTCGAGATCATCACAACATTATCTTGATGGGTGCATCTGGTAACGGTAAATCATGGTTAGCGTGCGCCTTTGGAGTACAGGCTTGTCGGCATTTCTTTAAAACCAAATATATTCGTTTGCCGGAGCTTTTGGATGAATTAGCAGTAGCCAGACACTTGGAAGATGGCAGCTATCGCAAGTTGATCGCCAAGTACCGAAAAATTGATTTATTGATTTTAGATGAATGGTTACTAACATCATTAAATATCGAGCAAACTACTGATATATTTGAGATTGTTGAAGCTCGTCTAAAACGAAATTCAACAATATTCTGCTCGCAATTTGCGCCTGAAGGTTGGCATTCTAAACTTGGCCACGCGCAAATCGCTGATGCCATCTTGGATCGTATCGTGCATGATTCTTATCAGATCGTAATAGATGGTAACGTTTCAATGCGAGAGCGCCACGGATTAGCTAATCAAAAATAATAAAATGGACGCTTCGATTTTGAGGTGTCCATTTTTATGTTGGCACCTGTCCGCACTTAGTGGTAACAAACTCCGCAACAGCGGCTTCAGATGTATGCAGTATCCAACCACCAAAAAATCTTCACCCTCACAGTCCTTGGCTTGTTTATTTTTGGCGGTGGGCTGTCGTCGCCGACAGTCAAAACAGTTGTAAAAATTAGTTACTCTTTTGCCTGTCGCTAAAATAGTGTACCGCCAAAAAACGCTCGAAAGAATTTTTTCTTTTGCTCGCTTGTTGCTTTGTAAGAATAAGTAGCTATTCTGCAAATAACCCTAATATTTCGTATTTCTCTAAAAAACCAGTGTTTGAGAAGGAAGTTCTACGCTCATTTCAGATTGATCTATGGGTAACTATCCATGAAAATGCCTGTAAACCGCTCTTTTTTCAGTTTTTTTAAAGAGAGAGAAAATAAAAATAAAATACCAACTTTTTACGTATATTAATAACGAAGGACTTAAATATAGGATGATCAAAGGAGGCGTTCTTATGTATGAAGACGAATGGAGAGAATACTATGCAACCAAAAATGAGAGCATACATATTACGAGAAACGAACTCATTTTCCAATGCAATGAAGGATCGCTTTGTCTACTCATAAAACGGAAATTGAAAGAATCATGCATGCATTGGCACTTAAACTCTTATTACTGGAGTTAAATTCATATGATTTTTAATCTGCAAAAAAGTTTATAGCACCGTCGTTTATACCAGAAAATATAACAAACGCCGCATTGTTTTTTTGTGCACTTTAATAATCTATTCAACTAAGGAATTAAGCTGGCTGTCAAGAGAGTAATATCGTATTGAATCTCAGGTGGAAATTTTCTGCGGTATCTTTTTTGACTGAAATGACAGTAGTGTCTTTTGGGGATTGTGTATGTAAGTATTTTTTAAAATCATTTTAACAAGTTTTGGACAAAAATTCTCATGAAAAAGCAGAATTTAAATAGCATGATAAATTAGAGAAGATAGTTTAATGTGCTTATAGGAACACCCCACTTTTACAGTCACAATCAATAACCTTGCTACTTTCTTTCGAAATTGATAAGAGTCTAAAGGATTGACAACGGTTGATAGTGAGCATAAACATAATGTACGCTAGTTAGTTTACAAGTGCAAACTAAAAAAGTATGATGTGTCGTCTCTGAAATTCTCCCTGATTCAAGTCATAACCAGAGTACATATCGGTTATTTTTTGATTCCATATTTTTTCCTTTATGTGCTGAGGATTAAGGGATACCAATTGTAATTGCGCGTTATATGGTCTTTGTTTAGAATCGCTCTCCAAAAAGCCAATTTATTTGCATAAAATTTTAGATGTGGTACCATTAATTATAATTATTATAAATAAGAAGTAGGTATCATTGTTTCAGTACAAAGACTAGGAGGAATGGAAGATGGAAATAGACTACAAGGATCATGGGAAGAAGCCGTATATCATTAATATTGAAGACGCCACCACAGGAAATGATAATTACCGGACGACCATTTGGACAGGCAGTAAACTGCAAGTCACCGTAATGTCCATTCAACCGGGCGATGACATCGGTTTGGAAGTGCACGAAGGCATTGACCAATTTATCCGTATTGAAGAAGGAGAAGGCGTGTGTAAAATGGGGCCTTCTAAAGATAACTTACATGTTCAACAAAAAGTGACGGATGATGACGCCGTATTTGTTCCGGCGGACATGTGGCACAACATTGAAAACACCGGTGATAAGCCGCTCAGACTGTATACCATTTATGCTGGTCCAGATCACCTTGAAGGAACGGTTCACCCTACTCATGAAGACGCCAAAAACGATCCAAACGAACACTGAGGTACACTAGGATGAAACAAAAGCCCTGCACCCGTATGGATGGTCCACTGGTGCAGGGCTTTTTTATAAAGGAGAGAAGTGGTATGAGTGATTCATTGTTTCAATTAGAGAAGGTTGGTTTTCAAGCAAACGGAAACCAAATCCTTCAAGATATCTCTTTTACAGTAAACAAAGGGGAAGTGATTGTTTTTTCTGGTCCTTCTGGAAGTGGAAAAAGTACCCTTTTGAAATTAATTGGTACGCTGCTTTCCCCAACTTCCGGAAAAATTTATTATCGAGGTACGGATCTGCAAAAAATCGATCCTGTGGAGTATAGAAAAGAAGTCTCTTATTTCTTTCAAAACGCTTCTCTATTCGATGAGACAGTTCAAGAGAACTTGTCTTTTCCTGCCCGCATAAGAGAAGAAGGATTTGATCGGGAACGTGCAAAAAAATTGTTAGAACGAGTTCAAATACCTGAAACTTACTTATCGAAAGAGGTCAAGGAACTATCAGGAGGGGAAAAACAACGGGTTGCATTGGTCCGAAATTTGATGTATCAACCGAAAGTGTTGCTCCTGGATGAAGTTACCAGTTCATTGGACCAAGAAAACAGAGCGATTGTCCTTGATTTAGTCCGAGACATGATGAAAGACCAACAAACTACGGTGTTGGCCGTCACTCACAACCAGGAAGAAATCGACCAAGCTTCTCGTCTGATTACTATCAAAGGTGGAAAAATGGAGGAATCGAAATGACAAACAATTTGGAAATCAGTAATCTTTCTTTGCTTTTATCCTCTGTTCTCTTGATAGTTGCCTTGTTGATTGATTACAAAGAGAAATTGGGATTAGGAAACGACATTTTTATTGCGGGAATTCGCGCTGTCGTTCAATTATTCCTTATTGGATATGTATTGAGCTACGTATTACGAGTGGATAACAACTTTCTCACTTTAGCGATGGTTTTGTTCATTGTGTTCAACGCTTCTTATAACGCCCATACACGCAGTGAGGGGATCAACCGCTCTTTTAAAATTTCAACGACGGCTATTGGAGTAGGAACAGCCTTGTCCTTACTCATTCTTGTTTTTTCAGGAGTCATTGACTGGACCCCTTCCCAAATCGTTCCAATTACAGGCATGATTGCCAGCAACGCCATGACTGCGATTGGAGTGACCTATCGGTCTTTGAATTCAAAATTTACGGACCAACGCCAACAGGTATTGGAAAAATTGGCATTGGGAGCCAATAAAAAACAAGCGTCCATGAGTATTGTAAGAGAAAGCGTCAAAACGGGCATGGCTCCTTCTATTGACCGAACAAAAACGGTTGGACTTGTCAGCCTACCAGGTATGATGTCAGGGTTGATTTTTGCGGGAATTGATCCTGTTCAAGCGATTCGTTACCAAATTGTTGTGATGTTTATGTTGATTTCAGTTACTGCGATTTCTTCGTTTATTGCTAGTTATATGGCTTACCGTGAGTTTTATAACAATCGCAGTCAATTAATTATATGATTTGGGATGATACACTACTCTTAAAACCAGTGGTTACAATTTTATATAGAAAACTTACCAAAGTTTGTTGATTAAAAATAGAGTGAATAAGAGACGGAATAACCCCTCTCATATTCGTTATGTTTTTTAGTTAAATTCCATAACTTAATAGTTTCAAAACGAACTTTCTAATTTTAATTGTCTCAAAAACAATAAGTTATGAAACCGATAAATTAAGTAAAAAAAGCCAATTAAGTGTAAATTGTAATTTTATTTTGCATTAAATTTAAGGGGTGCTTTGCACTAATAAATCGAGTAGGAGACTAGCCATTAATTGGCTAGTCTCCTACTCGATTTAAAATAGTCCTTTTTTCAATATTTGATTTGTCAAATTAAGCGAGACAAAATATCATTGTCTACATGATCTAAGAAACACTCAAGTGGTGTTCGATAATTTAATGACTTTCTTGGAATGTTGTTTCTTCTAGAAGAAACGCTTGAAATGTACTCTTGTGTAACTGAATTGAAATCCATTTCTTTTGGTAGACCGGTTTTTCGTAGTAACCCATTTGAATTTTCATTTAGAGCTCTTTGAGAGGGCGTGCCTGGGTCTGCAAAATAAATGTCGATATCCTGTTGATTGCTGATGTTTTTCCAGTTTGAAAATTCTTTCCCGCAATCAAAAATAATCG
>NZ_AUCD01000080.1 GCF_000429585.1 Atopococcus tabaci DSM 17538 | reverse complement strand
TTAGCAGATTAATGCGTTTAGGTCTAGATATGGACAGTGCTAAACGCATTGGTTACTCTAGAAAGAAATACTGGAGACTGTCAAAAACACCTGAAGTTCATTGGGTGCTTACAACGAAAAGACTCTACCGGTGGAACGTAGTTTCACTACGAGACCTGGCAGAGTCTGCTTACTTAAGATATTGAACCGCCGTATACGGAACCGTACGTACGGTGGTGTGAGAGGACGATAAATGAATTAATCATTTATCTCCTACTCGATTTGTGTTTCGTCTTTTAAGACCAACTTTTTATCCCGGATTTCCCATATTTGTTCTGCCACATTCCTCATGAAGTAGCGGTCATGAGAGGTGAAGAGGATCATGCCCGGGTAACTGCGCATCAATTCTTCCAATGCCTCAATGGTTTGCACATCAATGAAATTCGTCGGTTCGTCCAGTATGAGCACGTTGCTTGGAACGGTGAACAACTTGGCCACCGCCAAACGGGTGGATTCTCCTCCGCTTAAATCGCTCAGCGGTTTCCGCACCTCTGTTTGGCTGAGTCCCAAATTGTTCAAAACCGCCCGCAAGACCGGCTCCGGGTATTCCGACTCTCCGGCCAAATAATCCAACAGGTTCATTTGTTCTGTCAATTTGTAATCCGTCTGACGATACGCTGCAAAAACAACTTTCGGCGACAAGGTGATGCCTTCCCCGTCCATTAAAATCCATTCCAACAGACTGGATTTCCCCGCACCGTTCGGCCCTGTAATCCCGATGCGTTTCCCAAGCGGAAATTGAAAATCAGCTTCGTCCAGCAACACTTTTTCCCCTTTTTGAATCGTGACGCCCGCACCCATAATCGGGAAACGGTTGTGCATTTCCAACTGTGTGGGTTCCGGAAACCGGATGGCTGGTTCTTTTTTCACCTGGTTCACGTGTTCCAGCTGTTCTGCCCGTTTCTCAATGGCTTTTGCCGCTTTATGCGCAGCTTTTTGAACGGTGTCTTTTTGCTTGGAAGACGACAGGCGGTCGGGTTTAATGTGTTTGTTTTTCTGCTTTTTGGTTGTCTGACTGACTTTTTGTGCCTGCTCTTGTTTCTTGCGGGCTGCCTGTTCAAGCCGGCTTTTTTCTTTCATGAATTGTTCGTATGCCCGCTCTTGTTCCATTCGTTGGTGCTTTTTTTGTTCTTGGTAGTTGATGTAGTTTCCGTCGTAAACGGTCACCGTTCCGTCCGCCACTTCCCAAATTTTTTCCACCGTCTCATCGAGGAATCGGCGGTCGTGGCTCACCACCAGCAACGTTCCGTAGTAATAACGCAATTCATCAATTAGAAACTGAATGCCTTCTTCATCCAAATGCGTGGTCGGCTCATCCATTAACAAGCCCATCTCATAATGAGAGAACAGTTTCGCCAGTCGAAAACGGGACGCTTCTCCGCCGCTGAAATGAGTGGGTTCATGGCGGGGAACACGAAGCTTCCCTGCCAACACCGGATCGATTTCTTTCAAATCCGCTTCAGATACTTCGCTTGTTTGGCGGTGATACTGAAAATCCACCGTCTTATGAACTTCCCCGCGGTCCGGCTGCACGGTTCCGGCGATGAGGTTCAACAACGTACTTTTTCCTTGGCCATTTTTTCCGACAATCCCAATCCGTTCGTTTTGGTATACCGTCAGCTGGTCAATGGCCAATACATCTTTGTTCAAGTAACTTTTTTCGATATTCTTTAATTCCAACACTAGTTCTTGCATGATATATACACTCCTTAAAAATACCGGCCGTGTCATATATCACAGAGGGACGCTTACCCATTCTAAAAATGGGCACACAAAAAAGAGATAGACCTGCTATCTCTTTTTGACAAATGTATTCCGCTGTGGAATGAAAAATGGGCAGACTGCTCCCTTGTATCTGTCATATAAACAGGACCTTGAATGGTTATTTAATTACCGATTCAAAGTCACAAAGCGCAATCTCATCGAATACATTTTTCATTCCTCCTTTTATTCATTGCATCGAGTATACCGCACCGCTTTCGTTCTTTCAACCCAGCTTTTTCATATACCAGGCATCGCAGGCACTGTGTTCGGTTCCTTCCAAAGGCTGGTCGAGACGTTGGAAGCCGAATTTTGCATACAAAGTGTTGGCGGCTTCCAACTTTTCGAACGTCTCCAAATAACAATACTCGTAGTGTTCTTTGGCAAACTCCAACGCGCGTGTCACCAGTTGTCTTGCCAACCCACATCCTTGTGCTTCCGGTTTGACGTACAGTTTTTGCAATTCCCCGATTCCTTTTGAGGCATCAAAAGGACCGATGCCGGCTCCGCCCAACACATCGTCCGTTTCATCCACCGCCACCCAGTAGCTGGCTTTTTCTTGCCGCTCGTAGTATTCAGCCAACTGCCCCAATTGCGGATCATAATAGGCCGTTCCCGGAAGAGCCAAATCAAATGACTCCAACGACCGCTTCACAATATTCTCCATTTCCTGGTTGTCTGATGTTCTGATTTCACGGATATTCATATTTCTTCCCCTCTTTCTGCTATCCATTATACGCTGTTTTTAGTCGAATCTACGAAAAAGATTGAGTAATGCGTTGACTCTTACGTTACGTGATGGTTTATAGTATGAAGTGAAAGGAGGGTGCAGATGAAAGTAAAAGAAGTTGCGGAATTGGCAGGAATCAGTGTGCGCACACTGCATCATTATGATGAAATCGGCCTGCTCTCCCCTGCTGCAACCACGGATGCCGGATACCGTATCTATTCTGAACAAGATCTTGAAACGCTGCAGCAAATTTTGTTTTTCAGAGAATTGGGTTTTCCATTAAAGAAAATCAAGGAAATCCTTCACAACCCTTCCTTCGACCGCGAAGAAGCGTTGGAAATGCAACACCGTATGCTGCTGGAAAAACAAAAACAGCTTGAAAAAAAGATTCGCACCATTGAAAAAACCATTCAAGAAGTGAAAGGAGAACGAACCATGACTCAGAAAGAAAAATTTGAAGGGTTTGACTTCAGTCATAACCCATATGAAGAAGAAGCCCGCCGGAGATGGGGCGACCAAACCGTTGACGAGGCGAATAAAAAAACCGGCCAATTCACCGAAGCCGACAAAAATCGCTTGAGTGACATTTACCGCAACTTAACCGCTGCACGCCATCTCACCCCGGATTCCAAAGAGGCACAGGACGCCATCCATGAATGGTATGTGTTTTTACAACGTTTCGGGCACTATACACCGGAGATGTTCAAAAACTTGGGGCAGATGTATGTGATGGACGAACGGTTCACGAAAAACATCGATCAATTCGGGGACGGCCTCGCGCAATTCATGGCTGACGCCATGGCGGTGTATGCGAATCAACGAACGAATGAAAACTAAACAGAAACACTATCTAACTACTATGCAGGCGTTTCCTCTCAGAAGAGCACAAGTGAGAGGAAACGCCTTACTTTCTTTCCAGAGACGAATTTTATATATTCAACCCAGAAAAGAAATTGCTGTCGAACGTGGCCATTAAAAGAAACGGGATGGCAGGATGAAGCAACAGAAAACCTGGGTAAAAGACATTGTCCTCTTCTTAAGCAGTCAAACCTTTACGCTGTTGGGATCGTCACTTGTCCAATATGCCATGTTGTGGCACGTCACTTTGACCACGGATTCCGGCTCTATGCTGACGCTCTACATTGTCTTTGGGTTCCTGCCTACTTTCTTTTTGACGCCTGTTGCCGGAGTGTGGGCGGATCGCTACAACCGTAAACAATTGATTATCCTGTCTGATGGACTGATTGCGTTGGTCACATTGATTCTCGCCGGAGTGTTCTTCATGGGATTCGGATCCATTTGGCTGCTGTTTGTCATGGCCGCCATCCGCGCTTTGGGAGCAGGGATACAAATGCCGGCAATAGGCGCTATTTTGCCGCAGATTGTTCCGGAAGAATCGTTGACCAGAATCAACGGAATCAACAGTTCCATCCAGTCGGTCATCGCCTTTGTCTCACCTATCATCAGCGCCGGCTTGTTGGGTGTGGCAGACATTGAATGGATTTTCTTGATTGATGTCGTCACTGCGGTTTTTGCCATCGCGATTTTGCTCTTTCTGAAAATCCCCTCTCATAAAAAAGCAGCGGATGTTCAACAGAACAGTTATTTCAATGACTTCATGCAAGGCATCGGCTACATCCAGCATCGTGCTTATCTAAAGGTATTCTTCCTGTTCGTGTCTGTGTTGTTTTTATTGATTGCACCCGTCGCCTTTTTAACTCCCTTGCAAATTACCCGCAGTTATGGCGAAGACTTGTGGCGCTTGTCCGCCATCGAAATTGCTTTTTCTACCGGAATGCTTATCGGTGGAGCATTGATTGCGGTGTGGGGTGGATTCAACAACAAAACAAAAACCATCTCTTTTGCCAGTCTGGCGATGAGCTTTTGTACTATCGCTCTAGGCGCTTTGCCCGCTTTCTGGCTGTATCTTACCTTATTTGGCATTTTTGGCGTGGCAATGCCGGTCTTCAACACTCCGGCAACGGTTCTCCTGCAGGAAAAAGTGGAAGAAAATTACTTAGGCCGAGTGTTTGGTGTCATGACCATGATCTCCACCTCGATGATGCCGCTGGGGATGATTGTCTTTGGTCCATTGGCTGACATTATCGAGATTGAATGGATGCTGTGGGGAACCGGAATCTCCATTGTCGTCTTGGCCATTTTATTTGGGCGGAACCGCACGTTGCTGAAGGTCGGAAGCGATGAGGGGATTTCCTAACCATTTAAAGCGAGGATGCACCAAAAAGAGAGCGGGACAAAATGCGTTTAGACCCGAACCTTCTAACGCATACCTTATCCGTAAGCCGCTAAAGCGGCAACGGCTATGGCAACTGGAGCGAATAAGCGGATGAGGGGCAAAGCCCCTCGAGCATTATTCTAAAGGAGGCACTGTGGGCAGATGCCCAAGTGTATCATGACTGTACATTGCTAAAGCAACTACAGTCATGACAAAGTGGACGTCGGGTCTGCATTTTGGAGCGCATTTTCGCTATACTATTCGGAAACGCAAAAGAGGTCGGGACTATTGTCCCAAGCTCTTTTTTCTCCATCTACCCTGTTCTTCGCTTATTCTACAAAATAAACGATTTCCCAATTGTGTCCTTCTGGATCTTCAAAATAACCTGAAGAACCCCATTCAAATTTCTGAGAGTGACCGGGAAGGACGATTCCACCCAACTCCGAGACTCTTTTCAAGACCGCGTCGACTTCTTCTTCGCTGTCGGCCGCAAGACTCAAAATGACTCCAGACGGTTTTTCTGTTGTTTTTGAAAAATCAAACTCCTCAAGTCCGGAACGCTGATTTTTATCCGCTCATCCGTTCTGCGTATTTCTTGAAATTATCCAAAATGGCCTGCCAGCCTTCCCGTTGAACCTCCAACGGGTTTTCTGTTTCTGCATCAAACGTTTGGATAACTTCTGTCTCTCCGCCTTCGTCATGAAACGTCGCGTGGACTTTTCTTCCATCATCCATGGTGTAGGCGATCACTTCATGCAGTTTGACTTCATCGTAAATGCCGCCGAAATCAAATCCTGCGCTGCCGTCTTTCGCTTCCATTCTCGTGACAAATTTCCCGCCTTCTCTTAAATCGTTTTCCGCAAACGGGGCATGCCAGTCCTCGGATGCTTGGTTCCCTTTCGTGATATGCTCGGGTTCCGTCCAATACGTCCATACCTTCTCCACCGGTGCCTGGATCGTTGCGTTGATGGTGATTTTTTCGAACTCAGCCACTCTGTTCACCTCCGTCCTTCTTATGTAAGAACACGGCCCCTTCACCTCTCGAGGTTAGTGTAGCTTATGTATTCGGTGAAATCCATTCACGCGCATGGAAAAAGGCTCCCTTTCACCAACAGGAGCCTTTTGATTTTTAGCGTTTAATAAAGCTGTATTTTTTCTATCAGTGCTTCGACTTCCTCTCCGGTGGCAGGTTCCACATAAACAAGTTCCGTGTTTTCACTGATTTTTTGCGTGTATTCTTTCATGAAATCTTCTCCGGCTTCAGGCGAAGGATTGCTTTCCCATCTGAGCGGAACATTGTAGACGTTGATTGTGCCATCTCCGTTGCCGCTATAAGTAACGGACCCGTCCACCAACCGGCTGCCCGACAACTGAATGACCTCTTCTGGGTAAACGACGCTTGTTTCATCCAACGGGTTGATCAATGTTCCTGCCGGAATGCGTTCCACATATAGCGTTTCGATATCGGGATTGGGCCCCAGCTGCAGCCAGACACGGGCGTACTCGACCTCTTCCGCTGAATAAGCAGAATCATCCGCGCTTTCCGCTGTGGCTTCTTCATCCGGCTGTTCTGTCGCTTCATTCGCGGTGTCTACAACGGCTCCTTCCGATTCACTCGACACTGCGCTGTCCATTTGTTCCGTTTCTTGTTCCATTGTGGTGTCGACAACCGCGCTGCTGTCTAGGGCTTCTTCCGCTGGTTTTTCTCCCGCTTCTCCGCCCGTGCATCCGGCCAACGTCCATACTGCTAAACCAAAGAATAAAAGTTTTGCTCTCTTTTTCATCTGCACATTTGTCCTTTCGTCCTTTGATGCTGGGTTAAACGTTCAATCGTCCACGGAATCCCCTCGCCGCGTAGTAAGAGTCGGCGCCGTTGTGATACAAGAACACACGGCCATAGCGGAAGTCACAAAACACTGCCCCGCCTTTTTCCCGGATGTCTTTCGGGGTCTGCACCCAACTGGACGTGGACGTATCAAAGTCTCCCAATTCCTGCAGGCGGCGGTACTGCTCTTCGGTTAAGAGTTCGATGCCCATTTCTGCCGCCATGTCCATCGCATTGTTTTTCGGCGGATTCTTTTTCCTGCCTTCCTGCGCCGACCGATCGTAACACACACTTCTGCGGCCTTTTGGACTTTGTTTGGAACAATCCACAAAAATGTACGCGTCGGTTTCTTCGTCGTACCCCACCACGTCCGGTTCACCGCCGGTTTGTTCCATTTCGTGAAGCGACCATAACTTTTCACCCGCTGCTTCCAATTTTGACTGAATGAGTTCCCATTCGAGGCCTTCATGGCGCTCCATATGTTTTTCAAATCGCTTCTGCAATGTATCAAGAAGCTCCTCCCGCTGCTCTGCAGTCAACGTTTTTTCCATTCTCCATCCTCCTCGAAAAGTATTCACCTACAACTGTATCTTACCCTAAAAAAGACATAAAAATTCACACTTCTACGCATAAAGTGAACTTTTATGTCTCCGGCTTTAAGTTTTGTCTTTTTTTAATTCATATTTCAGCTCCGCAAATTGATTGAAGTTCCGCACCCTCTTCAACACCAGCTCGGTTTCATATTCCCCTTCTTTGAACAACGGAATCCCCTTGCCCAGTAGGACAGGAGCCACGGTGACAGTGATTTCATCAATCAGCCTGGCTTCGAGAAAGGACTTCAACAAATCACCGCCGCCGACCATCCAGATGTCTCCTCCGTCCTGTTGTCGAAGCTTCTCCACAAATTGAGTGACATCTTCATTTACAAACGTGACGTCTTCCGTATTTTCCATCGGTGACCTCGTAAAGACATAGCACTGTTTGTCTTTGTAAGGAAATTCTCCCGGCTCATTGTGGATGATCCACTCATATGTGCGTCTGCCCATCACCAAGGTATCGATACTATCATAGAACTCCAAAGTGCCGTTATCTCCCTCGCCTTCGACGCGGAACAGCCATTCCAGCGACTCGTCTTCTGTAGCGATGTACCCGTCCAGACTCGCGGCGATAAACAAAACCACTTTTCTTTTTTTGCTCATCAGCGCACCCCTCCCTGTTTTTCAATGTTCCTTGTTTGCCGTCCATTAATCCTTGAACGGCCCTACTTTGGCAAAGTACTGTTCGATGACCGCCAAGACACCACTCTCGTTGTTGGACGGCGCGGCATAGCGGGCAGCTTTTTTCACTTCTTCGCTTCCATTTTCCATCGCAAATCCGTATTTGACGTGTTTGAGCATTTCAATGTCATTGCCCCCGTCCCCAAAAGCCATCATCTCATCCGGTTGAATATGCCCTACTTTTTGCAGTCGTTGAAGACCGGAGGCTTTATGAAATTCCGGTACAATCAAATCGATGCTGCCATGTCCGCTTGAGACCGGTGTGACGACTTTTCCGATTTTCGTGTGCAGCAGCTCTTGGAGTTGACGGGTTTTATCTTGCGGGCAAGCCAAGGCAAATTTCAAAATTTGATCTTCCACTCCATGAAACGTCGGCACGCGTTTGAGGCGGGGGTAATATCTTTTAGCCTCGACAAATACATCTTCCGGCAAATCTTCCAACACATACGCACTTTCTTTTCCGCATACCACCACAGAAATATTCGTATGCCGCATCAACTCGTCCATCACAAATCGTACATCTCGTTTGGGGATATCCACCGAAAACAACTCTTTTCCTTGCATAACCACGAATGCCCCGTTTTCCGATACAAAGCTGATTTCTTCATGGATCGGTTCAAAAAATGACATTAACTGGTAATACTGGTTTCCACTGGCAACGACAAAGCGGATGCCCGGTTCTTTCATCTTCTGATATTGACGGAAGAAACGCTCTTGATCGTAATTCTTTTCATCGTCCAAAAACGTTCCATCCATATCTACGGCAATCAATTTGACTGCCATACGTACTCCTCCTGTCTTTTTCTCGCACTGAATCAAGAAGTGCATGTCAACGTGGTCGGCCTCTTTGCTCCTTCATTTTACTCCGGTCCTTCCCTGCAGCCAACCATAAAACCTTTTTATTCGGTCAGTTCCACCCAATTGCCTTCCGGGTCTTCAATCACACTTTCGTAATACCCGTCTCCTGTCGTACGAGGTCCATTGACCACCGCATACCCGTCCTTCCGCAACCGTTCCGTCAGCTGGTCTACATCTTCCTTGCTTCCCAAAGAGATGGCGATGTGCGCCCAACCGGTTTGGTTGGATTGTGGTTTTTGGTTGATCCCTCTTTGGCGCATAATTTCCAAGTGGGTACCGGATTCAAAGGTCAAAAAATAGGACTCAAAACCTTTTTTTGTGTTGTGGTATTTTTCATTCGATGTACAACCGAAATACACTTAGTAAAACGCTTTCGTTTTCTCTAAGCCTTCTACCCATACAGCCACATGTTCAATACGCATCTTACTGTTCCTCCGCTTTCAACTTTTTTTCACTTTACACTTTTTATCTTAACACAGGTGCTGTGGTTCCTCCACGGAGCACAAACTTCGGTATGTGTCAATACTTTGGCGGAAACTTTTCTCTAGAGATGGTAACTCTTCAATTTTAATATTAAAATGGCTCATTCTGTGTGTTTCATTACCCAAACATTTTCTTCAGTTGTCCCATTGGACTTGATGTGGAACTATAATTAGCTATTTCACCTATTTTAACCCCTATAGAAGGACGATGAATCTTTTTCAAAACAGCTCTAACAGCCCCTTTAAATTCAGGGACAATGGTTTGTTCAAATGCAGGTAGTTCC
>NZ_AUCD01000079.1 GCF_000429585.1 Atopococcus tabaci DSM 17538 | reverse complement strand
GAACCTGCTCAGAAAAAAATCAGAAGTTTCTGAGGTTTATTTGGTTTGCCTTCTTTTCTTTGTCCACCAATAAAATGGTGTAAGAGTAGAAATTTCTGGAGGAATAGGGAGTGCTTGGAGCCATGTCGAGGACGAAATGCGAATTACGGAGCGTCAGTGCTTCAGCGCTTACGCTCCGTTTGAGGCTTGAGAGCCTGGAGACTAGAGGCTCCAGGCGGTCCCATGGCTTTTCTCCAAGCACCCCCCGTCCATTCCGAAGGAAATTTCCTTGTTCAACCACGTTTGACTTGACTAAACGTAGGAAAGAGAGCAGGACAAAATGCGTTTAGACCCGAACCACTGGAGCGAATAAGCGGATGAGGGGCAAAGCCCCTCGAGCATTATTCGTGAAGTGGACGTCGGGTCTGCATTTTGGAGCGCATTTTCGCTAGCCTTTTCGGAAACGCAGAAGAGGCTGGGACTTTTGTCCCAGCCTCTTTCATAACCGTCTATCTTCTTAGTCAATGTTTGTAATTCTGATATTTACTGCTCCGCCTGGAGTTTCAATCGCCACTTCGTCCCCTACTTTTTTCCCAAGCAATGCTTGCGCAATAGGAGATTCATTAGAGATTTTTCCGGAAAATGGATCTGCTTCCGCTTTTCCAACAATGGTGTACTCTTCTTCTTCTTCATCCGGCAGTTCGACAAAAGTCACTGTTCGTCCCAAAGAAACTTCATCCTTCGCGCCATTGGAGCTGTCGATGATTTCCGCGTGTTGCAACATGTTCTCTAATGTACTAATCCGTCCTTCAACAAACGCTTGTTCATCTTTAGCGGATTCATATTCCGAGTTCTCGGATAAGTCACCGAAACTGCGGGCAATTTTGATACGTTCTACTACTTCTTTCCGTTTTACTGATTTTAGGTGGTCCAATTCTTTTTCGAGTTTTTCTTTCCCTTCCAAAGTCATTGGATACACTTTATCTGCCATCATAGCTTCACCTCATTAATATTCTATGCATGAATAAATCATGTGTGTTAAATAACTTACAAAATTCAATGTAAAAAAGATACCATGGAAACGCATTATTGTAAAGTTCTTTTTTATTCTATAAACGAATAGACGCCGTTGTTTGCACAGCGACGTCTTTGTTTTTAGTTTTTATGCTGGGGATGGATTAAATGGTCCGCTCATCGAAAATGGTTTTGATTTTTGTAGCCAACAAGTCAATCGCCACTTCGTTTTGAGCACCTTCCGGAATAACAATATCCGCATACCGTTTCGTTGGTTCGATAAATTGATGGTGCATTGGCTTGACCACGCTCAAATATTGCTCGATGACATTGTCCAAAGTTCTGCCTCTTTCTTCAATGTCTCTTTTTATTCGGCGTATAATGCGTATGTCGTCGTCTGTATCAACATATACCTTAATGTCCATCAAGTCACGCAGGCGAGGATCCTCAAGAATCAAAATACCCTCCAAGATGATTACTTCTTTAGGCTCTTGAACGAAGACTTTGTCGCTTCTAGTATGCTTTGTATAGTCATACACAGGTTTCTCGATAGATTTATATTCCAACAAATCATGAATATGTTGAATCAACAAATCTGTATCAAACGCCAACGGATGGTCATAGTTTGTTTCGAGTCGTTTTTCAAAAGGCAGATGACTCTGATCCTTGTAGTATGAATCTTGTTCCAACATCATAATGGAGCGTCCTGGGAAATGGTTGTATATTGCCTGACTGACGCTTGTTTTTCCACTTCCAGAACCACCTGTAACTCCAATGACAACTGGTTTGTACTTCTTCACCATAAAAGCTCCTCTTCCTACTGAAAAGCATCGAGCCGTTTGACTCCATGCTTTTCTTTCACAAATTTAATCAAGATATTCACTCTTGTACTGCAAATGTTGGCTGTATGTTTCTGAGAAATAAACTTCTCTTGTGTCCAGATCGGCCAAGAAATAATAGTAGTCCGTTTCCGTTGGATTCAATGCGGCTTGTACCGAACTTTCGCTGCCGTTATTGACCGGCCCTGGTCCTATTCCTCTATGTTGGTACAGGTTATACGGGGAATCTGTTTCCAAGTCTTCGTATGTGATTCGTTCTTTATGCTCTTCCAATGCGTAAGTTACACTCACGTCTGTCTGGAGCGGCATTCCTGAATCCAGGCGATTTTGAAAAACTCCTGAAATCAACTGCCGGTCCTCATCTTCAACTGCTTCTCTTTCAATTAAAGATGCCATTGTCAGTACTTCATGAACAGTTTTGTCTTGATTCTCTATTTCGGCATAATACTGGGAAAGAACATCGTCCGTTTTTTTCAGCATCGCAGTGATCAGTTCGTCGGCTGCCATTCCTTCATAATAGTTATAAGTAGCGGGAAAGAGATATCCTTCCAGTGTATAAATTGTGTCTTCTTTTGCTTCCATTGCGCTTGTCAATAATCGAGGGTATTCCTCTGCTTTCTCTTGTAAAAATTGCTCGTTCTCAAGAAGATTGAACACATCTTCTTCAGAAAATTCTGTTTGTTCTCCAATGATGACGGCAATCTGTTCAACAGTAACGCCTTCCGGAATTGGGATGGTAGTCACTGATTCTTGCGGAACAGGAGCGCCTCCTTCTTGCAGCCGATCGATGATTTGATCCGGTCCCATGGAAGGAGACAGCTTATAGTAGCCAGCTTGGAACCCTTCTTCTTCGTTCATTCGAATGTACATATTAAAGACAAATGCGCTGTTGATAATGTTATTATCTTCGAGAATACGAGCAATGTCGGCTCGAGAAGACCCCATTGGAATCTCAACTTCGACCACTTCTTCGCTTTCCGGGTTCAGCGGCTCAAGAGAAGTCGTAAAATAACGATATCCTGTCACGCCTAATACAACCAACAGCAAAAGAAGGATGGCTACAATGAAGAAAACAATCTTCTGTACTGTTCGTTTAGTCTTTTTCGGTTCCGACATAGTAATTTCAGTCCTTTACGATACGCTCAAAACGGAGGAAGGCTCCCATCTTGAACTTTGTCAAACATAAAACAGGCAGGGGGACGATGTTTCTGCCCTCCTGCTGTCTCTCTATAACGGGTTCATTTACTACGGTATATCTTGTGGAAAAAACGTTTATTCGTCTTCGTCCTCAGATACAAACGTGTTTAAAACTTCTTCAATCATATCCCATTCTTCATCTGTTTCGATAGGGCTTAGAGTGCCTTCGAGTCCGCCTTCGCTTTCTTTATAAGAGAAAGCTTCCAACTCTACTTCTTCTCCTTCGCCACTGCCTGCAGGGAATACCAGGACATATGATTTTTCGAAATCTTCTGAATCAAATGTGAACAAGATTTCGTATAAAGATTCGTTTCCTTGTTCGTCTACAATTGTGATGTATTCATGATTATGGTCATGATCGTGGTTATGGTTGTGGTTGTGTTCTTCACTCATTTGACATTCTCCTCATTGGTTGATAGACGTGATTGCTTTTCTGTATCGATTTAAGAACGGGTATCTCTGGAATGTGCGTCCAAATAATTCTGTAAAATCATGACTGCAGCCAGCTTATCGATTACACTTTTTCGTTTTTTACGCGAAGTGTTCCCTTCTTCAATAAGCATGCGTTCCGCTTGATGGGTCGTTAAACGCTCATCCTGGTACTCAACCGGAAGTTGAAACTTCTCTTCGAGTAATTTCCCATATTTCACCGATGCACGTGCACGTGGACCGAATGAACTGTTCATATTGATTGGAAGTCCAACCACGAACTTGGTCACTTCATATTCTTCTACCAGTTCGGCCAGCCGTTCCAATCCGTATTCTTCTTTATCTTCATTGATTCGGATGATTTCCAGTCCTTGCGCTGTCCACCCAAACGGGTCGCTGACCGCAACTCCCACTGTCCTGGATCCGACATCTAATCCCATAATTCTCATTTTTCTGTGGTCTCACTTTTTTGAAGATAACTTTTTACCAATTCTTCCAAAATTTCGTCTCTTTCATGCCGTTTAATTAGGTTACGAGCATCATTGTGGCGAGGAATATATGCAGGGTCACCGGAAAGAAGATAGCCTACGATTTGGTTGATTGGATTGTATCCTTTTTCTTCCAAGGAACGATATACGTTAGTTAAAGTTTCGTTGACATCTTTTTTGTCATTTTTCTCTACATCAAATCGTACTGTATGATCTAAAGAGCTCATGCTCCAGCCTCCAATTTCACTATTTCTCTTTTTTCTATTGTACTAGAAACTTTTCTAAACTACAATGACGAAAAAGAAAAACGTTTTCTTACAATCAGGGAGAGGCATTTCTCCTCTCCCACTGTTACGAGGCTGATTAACCGTTTTGTTCTAACCACTCAGCAACATGTGCCAAAGCTTGTGGGAAGCCATCAGGTTTTTTTCCACCTGCTTGAGCCATATCCGGACGACCACCGCCGCCGCCGCCAACCATTGGAGCGATTGCTTTAATGAGATCTCCTGCTTTCAGTCCTTTTTTGACTGTTTCTTGGCTCATTGCTACCAGCAAGTTGGCTTTTCCTTCTTTTCTCAACCCCAAAACCAGTACATCCGTTAAGTTTTGTTGTTTCCATTGGTCTGCCAATTGTCTTAGATGCGCCATGTCGTTAACATCTACTTCGGCGGCAATATACGTGTAGCCGTTCGCTTCTTTGACTTGGTTGAACACTTCTTGTGCTTCCGCATTGGCAAGTTTCGCCTGCATGGATTCATTTTCGTGTTCCATTTCCTTCAATTGCTGTTGCAAACTACGGATTTTCGTTGGAACATCGCTTGTCTTTTGAGCTTTGACCAATTCTGCCGCTTCTTTCAGGATGTTTTGTTGCTCTTCCAACCACTTATAAGCATCCGCACTTGTTCTTGCCACGATCCGGCGTACCCCCGCTCCAACTCCAGATTCGGAGATAATTTTGAAGAGGCCGATTTCGCTTGTGTTTCGTACGTGCGTTCCTCCGCATAGTTCTTTGGAGTAATCTCCAACCAAAACAACACGGACATTTTCACCGTATTTTTCACCAAACAACGCCATTGCGCCCAGCTCTTTAGCTTTTTCAAGGTTGGTTTCCACTACTTCTACCGGGATGGAAGCCCAAATCTTCTCGTTGACGATACGTTCAAGTTCGTTTAATTCTTCCGGAGTGACTTGGCCGAAGTGAGTGAAGTCAAAACGCAACATGTCGGAAGCGACAAGAGAACCTGCTTGGTTGGCGTGGTCTCCCAGCGTGTCTTTCAATGCTTGGTGGAGCAAGTGTGTGGCTGTGTGGTTGCGCATGATACGGAGACGAGCTTCAACGTCCACTGTCAGGTGATACACCTCTCCAACCTTCATCAGCTGCTTCACTTCAGTGATATGAAGCGGCTGTCCTGCTGGAGCGGATTGGACGTCTTTGACGACGGCCACAGTCTCCCCTTTGTCATTCTTGATGACTCCAGTGTCTCCGACCTGTCCACCTTTTTCTGAATAGAACGGAGTCTCATCGAACACCAATTGTACGGTGGAACCAGGTTCTGCTTCTTCCAGGATTGCTGCTTCATCCGAGATGTGCACCAATTTCCCTGTGGAAGTGAACGATTCATATCCGACAAAGTTGCTTTCTTCGGTCACTTCAGTCAATAGCCCTGATTGGACAGACATTGAGTGGTCTTCGCCTCGAGCAGAACGGGCGCGTTCTCTTTGTTTCTCCATTTCTTTCTCAAATCCGGATAAGTCGACTGAAAGACCTGCTTCTTCTGCGAATTCTTCAGTCAGTTCTACTGGGAAGCCATACGTATCATACAGACGGAACGTATCTGCTCCTTCAATTTGGCTGCGGCCTTCTTTTTTCAAGCGTTCAATCAAATCGGACAGAATTTCCCATCCTTCATTGATTGTTTCATGGAATCGTTCTTCTTCGTTTTGGATCACCCGTGAAATAAAATCAGTTTTTTCCTGTACTTCCGGGTAATGTTCTTTCATGATTTCGCCGATGACCGGAATCAATTCGGTCAAGAAAGAACGGTCAATTCCCAGTTTGCGGCCGTGCATGACTGATCGGCGCAACAAGCGGCGAAGAACATAGCCTCGGCCTTCATTGGAAGGCAAAGCGCCGTCGCCGATGGCAAAAGTAACGGCACGAACATGGTCTGCAATCACTTTAAATGAAACATCTCGTTCGGAATCTTCGCCGTACGTTTTTCCACTGACAGCTTCTACTTTTTGGATAATCGGGAAGAATAAATCTGTTTCAAAGTTGGTTGGAGTATCTTGAAGCACGGAAACGATTCTTTCCAATCCCATTCCTGTATCTATATTCTTGTTCGGAAGAGGTTCATACGTGTCATCTTCTTTGTGATTGAATTCGGAGAAAACAAGGTTCCAAATCTCCAACCAACGCTCATTCTCGCCGCCTGGGTAGTTTTCAGGATCGTCTTCAGACAGGTTATTGCATTCTTCTCCGCGGTCATAAAAAATTTCAGTGTCTGGACCACTTGGACCAAGACCGATATCCCAGAAGTTTCCTTCCTCTTCAATGATGTGGTCATCGGCTAATCCGATTTTTGTTTTCCAAATTTCTTTCGCTTCTTTGTCTGCCGGATAAACCGTGACATACAAACGTTCTGGATCCAGGTTCAGCCATTTATCGCTGGTCAAAAATTCCCATGCCCATTCGATGGCTTCTTCTTTGAAATAATCGCCGATGGAGAAGTTCCCCAGCATCTCAAACAAAGTGTGGTGACGTGCTGTTTTTCCAACGTTTTCGATGTCGTTTGTTCGAATACTTTTCTGCGAACTGACAATACGCGGGTTGTCCGGTTTCAAAGTGCCGTCAAAGTATTTCTTCAATGTTGCAACCCCAGAGTTGATCCACAACAAAGATGGATCATTCACTGGGACAAGGGACGCGCTTTTGATTGGTTGGTGACCTTTTTCTTCAAAAAAGTCCAAAAACATCTGTCTTACTTCATGACTTTTTAATGGTTTCACTATAATTCTTCCTCTCTTTCCTTTTCCAACGAAAAAAGCCCGAATAATTCATTGCGCACAAGGACGGAAATCCGCGGTACCACCTTGTTTGCAATGAACCATCCAAGCTTTCATTGGGTTCATTACCTCTTTTTCTCGATAACGCGAGAAGCGACAGCTTTTTGTGCTGTAATGTTCAAAGGGAGCACCCGAAACTGTGTCAGCAGCCCTCTTCCACCAAAATGAGAGCCTCTCTGGAGCCAGGGACAGTCTGAGCATATCCTTTGCATTCTTTCAAAGTATAATGAATTTATTCAAAAGTGTCAATAAAAAGAATAGCAAACGACAAGCAGAGCGTTTATTATTCAGGTGAGACATAATCTTTCTGCAGAGTGAAGCCTCTTCCCCATACTTCGCTGGCACTCATGACGACCACGAATGCATCTGGATCAGCCTTCAATACTGTATCTTTCAACATTGTAAATTCCTGCTCTGCAACTACGCACATCAGCATGTCTTTTTTCGTATTTCCATATCCGCCCTTCACATCCAAGTTAGTCACTCCACGCTGCATCGTATGAAGGATTTCCTCTCGTATGGCTTGCGGATCCTCAGAGATGATAAAGACATTTTTGGCACGGTTGAAACCAACTTGAACCAAGTCAACGGAGCGCGTGATGACAAACAGCGCAATAAGGGAATACATGATGGTTTCAGAATTAAACGCAATCAAACCAGCAAAGATGACGGCGCCATCCGGCAGAGCGGTACTGGTCCCAAGCGGCAGGTGCAAGTATTCGTGAATAATTTGCGCCACAATGCTGGTCCCGCCTGTGGAGGCTTTGGCTTTAAAGACGATTCCAATTCCCATTCCCGTCAAAAAACCACCGAAAATGGCTCCCAACATCGGATTGGTGGTCCATGCATCCATATCTTGAATCAAGCCGATAAAAAAGGGCATCAATAAACTTCCCAAAATGGTTTTATACCCGGCCGCTTTTCCCAGCAGTAAAAAGCATAAAAGCAACAACGGGATGTTCAATGCATATTGAACAAGCGCTGGAGACCATCCAAAGAGATGATAAGTGATTGTACTTATTCCCGCGACGCCTCCACCCACAATGCTGTTTGGAAGCATGAAGGCCTGGTATGATAGAGCCGCCAAAAACGAACCCACCGTTATGTATAGTAAATCCAACCAATCCAATGTATATTTTTTTGCCGTTTGTTTCATTCGCTCCACCCCTTTTTTCTACTTCTGGACTATTCTAACACGTGGGGTGCATTCCGGCTAATCGAGTAAGAAACTTTTAATTTGTGAAACCCTTTACTTTTTCCAACTTTCACAAATTGTTCTTCTTCCGCGCTCTGATATAATAAAAGAAGAAAAAATAGGAAGGTAAGGACCTGTCAATGAACTCACCAAAAGAATTATTTTTCATTGTAAATGAACATTCCGGCTCAGGCAAAGGCCGTAAAATAGAAAAGTTAGTCCAACGATTTCAACATCATCATGCTTTCACGGCTGAATTGCATAAAACGACAGCTTCCGGTCATGCACACCAATTGGCTGAACGAATCGCAGAACGTGCAGAGCAATCAAAAAAACAGCCGATTATTGTGGCGGTGGGGGGAGACGGCACACTGAACGAGGTCATCTCAGGTCTCAATCGCACGTATGCCCATATACCGGTCGGGTGCATCCCTACAGGGTCGGGAAACGATTTCGCCCGGTCACACGACCTTCCCCTCAATCCTGAAGAGGCTTTTGAACATTTGCTCGCAGTTCATGCGCCGACTCGTTTCGATGTGCTCACTTACTCGGACAATCAGACAAATGAGGTGGGTTTTGCAGCCAACAGCTTGGGATTCGGCATCGATGCAGCGGTCATTCATTTGTTGAACCAGTCTTCCCGGAAAGAACAGTTTGGAAAAATTTCTTATCTGCTCACTGCGTTGTCGGCGTTTTTCCGCCAGCAGCCGTTCTCGGTGACCGTCCGAAAAAACGGCAAAGAAATGGTTTTTCCTTCTTCTATTTTGGTACTTGCTTCCAACAATCCTTATTTCGGCGGCGGGTTGAAAATTCACCCGCAAGCGCATGCCGAAGACGGGAAATTGGACCTTGTCATCGCTGAAAAGTTGACTTTTTTAGAATTGGTTCGTTTGATCGGGATGCTTTTGACTAAAGGAAACCACCTGTCCCATCCAAAAGTTCACACTCTGGGCAGTGATTCTTTTTCGCTTAAACTCCATTCCGACCAATTCGGTCAAAAAGACGGTGAGGAGCTCCCGACAAAAAAACACGACGTCACTCTCACAACCTTCAAACAGTCGTTTTGGATTTAAGCCTACCGAACACCATCCACTTGAACAAACAAAAAATCCCGGAGAACCTGGCAAATAGTGAAGTGACCCCTAAAAGTTAGACACGGTTATTTCATTTAGGCAGCTTGGTTAAAATGAGTTCGGTACTGCACCGGACTCATTTTTAATTTTGCCTTCATGCGTTTCGTGTTGTAATAGTGTATATAATTTTCAAGTTCCTTTTTAAAATGCTCCACACTTTCAAATTCCTTTAAGTAGAGGAATTCAGACTTCATGATGCCAAAGAAGTTCTCCATGACAGAATTATCGTAACAGTTGCCTTTACGTGACATACTTTGCACAATGCCT
>NZ_AUCD01000078.1 GCF_000429585.1 Atopococcus tabaci DSM 17538 | reverse complement strand
TGGTTTCAAGGTGTTCCAAAAAACTTATTCAAATCGATTATTTTTGATTGCGGGAAAGAATTTTCAAACTGGAAAAACATCAGCAATCAACAGGATATCGACATTTATTTTGCAGACCCAGGCACGCCCTCTCAAAGAGCTCTAAATGAAAATTCAAATGGGTTACTACGAAAAACCGGTCTACCAAAAGAAATGGATTTCAATTCAGTTACACAAGAGTACATTTCAAGCGTTTCTTCTAGAAGAAACAACATTCCAAGAAAGTCATTAAATTATCGAACACCACTTGAGTGTTTCTTAGATCATGTAGACAATGATATTTTGTCTCGCTTAATTTGACAAATCAAAGGTAATAAAATCGTTCGTTAAGTTGCTCGGTTGAAATAGTATCAATCGAAACTCCTTCCGCGCTTAAGAGAAACTCAATTTGATTAATATATGCTAAGATATTAGGCTTGTCATACATGCTAATATTTGGCTCATTGGTACGAGGATCTTTATTCATAAGCGTAAAGCTACTTTTTTTAAACCGTTTAATAAATTCATACTCCATATAATCTATGGTTAACTTATCAAAACTATTATTATCCGTTACAAATAAAATGCAATAAGACCAGAAGTCTTTTTTATTGATGTGATCAAATATGCGCTTTACCCCATTTATAGATTGACCTATATATGTTTTCTTATTGTCTAAGTCACTATTATCAAATAGGAAGTAAATGGCATAATTCGTAGAAGAATCCAGTTTTTCAATCTCTTTTATGTGCTCTTTCGTAAAATAAAATCCTTTTATTTGATTCGTCCGGTCTTGAAATACTTTCAGATAGGCCGCTTTTTTTGTGTCTGGATAGAAATAAGTAATTGTCTTTTCTATGTTTGTTCTCTCCCTTATAGGCATAAATCTTAAACATGCTCAATAATACTGATTTTATATAGAAAATTCTAAAGCCTAAAAGTATTTAGACGAAGAATGTCTTCTAAAGGTTAGATAATTTGTTATGTGGACTGAATATCTGCTTGAGGTAACAGTTCCTTTTTAATACGGTAAACAGTATCTCTAGTCACGCCTGTTTCCTCAGCAATCCGTTTAATTGGTTCCTCACGCTTTAATTTCTTAACAATTGCCTGATACGTCAAGCGATCTCTTGGATTTTTTGCATGGGCGGAGTATTTCACTGGCCGCCCTTTGTAGTGTCCTTTTCGTTTCGCAATTTCGATTCCTTGACGCTGCTTTCGTTTGCTTTCTTCTCGTTCGTTTTGTGCTGCCCATGACAGGACTTGAATAATCATATTCCGAATCAGCTTTTGTAGCTGAGGATCACCTAAGTTTTGACTCAAAATTGGCATGTTCAATACCATTAATCCAATTTCCTTTTGATCCAAATGTTGCACCATCTGAATAATTTCATCATAATTTCGTCCTAATCGTTCGAGGGATTCGACAATCAGCACGTCTTTCTCTCGTAGGAATTGGAGAGCTTTTTTAAGTTCTTCTCGATTCGTCATAGTTTTTCCTGATAACTTTTCTTGGAAAATCTTTTCAGCTCCAGCTTTTTTTAATTCTTCCAACTGTCGATCTAAGTTTTGATCAGCAGTAGATACCCGAGCATATCCTACTTTCATGATTTCACCTCTTTTTAAACTAATTATTCGACACTCATAGTCTACATTAAAAACGCCTTGAACTCAACAGACCATTTGCGTCGACTATAGGTACACTCATAATCGACAAAAAAGCTGAATCAAAAAGTCGTAAACTTTTTCTGATTCAGCTTTTGCGTTTAGCCTAAAAAGGTCTTTATTCATTGGCTCTTCTTTTTTCATGATCTCCTGTGGAGTGATTTTGAGGTTTCGTTAGTGTGTATTGATCTGAAATCTCTTCAGAAGAGAGCACATCCAATTCTTCCAGAATCTCTTGCAATGTTCCTTCCATTTCCACTTTGTCGGTCTCTCTGTTAATTAACTGCCATCTGTCTAGCATATTTTTACCTCCTTAATTTGCTGCTTTGGACAGTTTGGGTTCATCCTTATAATAGGGTACTGGCGGGTAGGTATAGTACCTGCGATACATCCAAACACCCATTGCTGCTACGAACAAAACGAGGGACAAGCCTTGTGAAACTCGCAAGAAATCGCCTATCCATAAGCTGTCTGTCCGCATGCCTTCAATAAAAAACCTTCCTGCTGAATACCAAATGACATAGCTGAGCGCCACTTCTCCTTGGCGAAGGAATTGATTTTTGTTCCGCAAAAGGAGCAACAAGGCGAAACCAACTAAACTCCATAAAGACTCATAAAGAAAAGTGGGATGGTAATAGGTTCCGTTGATGTTCATTTGGTTAATGATGAATTCCGGTAAGTACAAGTTTTCTAAAAATTGTCGGGTGACTGGACCGCCATGTGCCTCTTGATTGATGAAATTTCCCCAGCGACCAATCGATTGAGCTAGGAGGACACTAGGTGCCAGTATGTCTAGTAAAAGACTTAGCGTCATTTTCTTTCTTCTTGCAAACCAGTATACTGCGAGACCACCCGCAATTAGCCCCCCATAAATGGCAATTCCACCATTCCAGATTGCGATGATTTCACTCGGATTCTGTATATAGTAGTCCCATTTGAATAAAACATAATAAAGTCGGGCACCGATAAAGCCAATTGGTATGGCCCATAATGCCATATCTACCATGGTATCTTCTTCAAGTCCCAGTTTTTGAGCTTCCTTTGTAGCTAATGAAATGCCGATCAGCATCGCTAGAGCGATAATAATTCCGTACCAATAAATCTTTATCGGGCCAATTGAAATAGCAACTGGATCGATTACATTAAGTAAAACATTCATTCTTCAATCTCCTTCATAGCTTACATTAGTTAATTGTTTTAAATCACATAATTTAAGTTCAATTTGTGTAGTTATTTGTTTAAAGACAATAAACCCTCATTTATATTGTCAAACACATTGTCAAAATCCCCTTCACCATTGATAACGTAAAGCAGATTTCGCTCCTTGTAGAAGTGAATAAGTGATTCCATTAATTCCTTATTAATGTGTAGCCTATTTTCAATCACTTCTGGTTTGTCATCCAGTCGAATTTTTTCTCTTTTTGCTTCGGTTTGGGAATTTCCTAGTTTTTCTTTTGAACGAAGATTCCCTCGTTGCGCTAACCGATGTCTTAACGTATCCTGACTTACATCTAAAAAGAAAACAGCGTCTAAATTCTGATTCTGACTTTGTAGGTAAGCTTCGAGTACTTTTGCTTGCTGTAGGGTACGTGGGTAACCATCCAGAACAAAGCCATTTTCAACATCTTTTTCTTGTAAGCGACTCTTAACCAATGAGTTTATCCACTCATCTGGAACTAGCTCTCCTTTATTCATATATTCTTGCACTCTGAGTCCGAATGTATCTTTCTCCTTGGCTGCTTCTCGTAACATTTCACCAGTTGAAATAGCCGTCAGGTGGTACTTCTCTGCGATTCTTTTAGCTTGAGTGCCTTTCCCAGCACCGGGTAACCCTAAAAGGACCAGCCTCATAATTTTTCCTCCTTATAAACTAAAAAAGGAAGAGATGATTTTTTAAATTATTCCATCTCTTCCTTTCCTGTAAAACTATTGTATTTTTACACGATAAGGTCATTCAATTATTTCATGTGCCAAATAACTGTTTATTTTGGCTCTAATTTCAATGTCATCGCGTTGATGGCAACAATTACAGTCGAAAGTGACATAAGAATGGCACCGACTGCTGGGCTTAATGTTATGCCGATTGGTGCTAAGATTCCTGCAGCTATTGGGATCGCGATAAAGTTATACCCTGCTCCCCAAACAAGATTTTCTTTCATCTTACGTGTGGTTTTCTGAGCCAACTCGATAAAGGATTCAATGTCGCCCGGGTCTGACTGTGTCAAGATGACATCGGCTGAATCCAATGCCACTTGAGTTCCCGCACCAACAGCTATACCAACGTCTGCCAATGCAAGAGAAGGTGCGTCGTTGATCCCATCACCGACCATGATAACTTTCTTTTCTTCTGCTTTAAGTTTTTCAACTAATTCATATTTATCTTGAGGAGATTGATTAGCCAAATAATCAATACCTAAAATTTCTGCCACTCCTTGAGCCGCTTTTTCATTGTCACCCGTAGCCATAATGGGTTGAATGTTGTTCTTTTTAAGGGCTTGTATTAATTCTTTACTTGTTGGTTTTAATTCATCCCCTAAAGCTACAGCACCGATTGCTTCGTCGTTTTCTACTAAGACACTGAGGGTTGCTCCTTTTGGAATATCCATATCTAGATTACGTCCGTATGCTTTTTGACTGATTAATTGATAACGATGTCCGTTAGCTTGACCTTCTACACCAGCGCCAGAAATAACATCAATCGAATCAAAACTTACTGGACGTATACCTTGCTGTTCTGCGTAACTGATAATTGACTGAGCGATAGGATGACTAGATCCGCCTTCGATACCTGCCAATAAGGCAACAATTTCATCTTTCGTATATTTATCATTAAAGAGTTCAACATCTAGTACTTTAAACTCACCAGTCGTTAAAGTTCCCGTTTTATCTAAAACCATAGCATCTGCATTTGTAGTCAACTCCAAAGCTTCGCGGTCTTTCACTAATAATCCACGACTGGCCCCTAAGCTGGTACTACGTGCGGTAACCAATGGAATAGCCAGACCCAGCGCATGCGGACAAGCAATAACTAATGTGGTGACTGTAAAAATAACTGCCGTTGGTACATCAGCGATAATCATCCATATAACAAGGGCAATAAGCGCTACAATAACCGCAATATAAAAGAGCCATCCTGCAACTTTTTGTGCAAGATTTTCTGCCCGAGATGGTTGGCTTTGAGCTTGACTGATTAATGTCTGAACCTGAGATATGAAGGACTTATCGCCCGTTTGTTGTATTTCTACATAGAGGACTCCGTCACCATTGGTTGATCCACCGATAACTTCATCTCCGGGATTTTTTTCAATTGGTTTCGATTCCCCAGTCAAAAGTGCTTCGTTAACACGTGATTCGCCGCGCTGAATGATTCCATCTGCTGGAATATTTTCTCCAGCCTGAACACGAATCAAATCGCCTACTTGCAAGTCAGCAACTGGACGTGTTTCAATTGAATCGTTTTCTAATACAACGTGAGCATCTTTCGGTACCAACTCAGCCAAAGCTTTTTGTGCAT
This sequence comes from Atopococcus tabaci DSM 17538, assembly GCF_000429585.1. Lineage (GTDB taxonomy): Bacteria > Bacillota > Bacilli > Lactobacillales > Carnobacteriaceae_A > Atopococcus > Atopococcus tabaci. The sequence continues at coordinate 4,485 of NZ_AUCD01000078.1, read as the reverse complement.
CTCCTGCTGCTCCAAGAGCTTCCATCTCAATCCAGTGACCTAACAGCATGATTAATAGTAACGAAGCAAATTCAAAGAAAAAGTCCATCACATGTTCACCCGTGACGTAGGTAGCAATAACAGCGTAAATACTATAGAAATATGAAACGCTAATACCTAAAGAAACGAGAGCCATCATGCCAGGTTGTTTTTGTTTAAATTCGTCTATTGCGCCTTGATAAAATGGACGTCCACCATAAATAATTAATATAGTAGATAAAATAGCTACTACAATATCCGAATAGGGAAAAGTAAACTGGAATGGTAGTTGGAACCCAAACATAGGGGATAATAACATAATAATGATTCCCAATGGCAATGACTTTAAAAAGAGTTCCTTAAAGTCTCCGTGATGATGATGTTCATGCCCACTGTGCCCGCCGTGGTCATGACCAGCATGATGATCGTGGTGCCCCCCGTGAGCTCCTTCTTCTACCTGTTCTTCATGATAAGCGTGACCAACATGTTCGTCATGTTGATGATTATGGTCTCCGTGATGTTCCATTTCATTATGGTCGTGTTTTGAGTGATCCATGTCGCCGTGATTATGATGACTATGTGACGAATGTTTTTTGTTATTCCTCATTTTTAATTTCTCCTTATTAGATTAGAGACTGATTTTAAAGTTTTAGAACCCTCTCATCTAACACTGCATATAATTCTCATGAAAAGGGTTCTATACTTTATCTCTATCTACTATCTATGAATAAATGGTATTCGTACTTTATGCACTTAATACTGAATAGTTAGTTTCTGCTAAAGCAGCATTGAGCGTTTCGGTATCAATCTCTGTTTGACTTTCAAGTACTGCTTTTTTAGTCGCTAAATCAACCTCTACAGATTCAACCCCTTCAATAGCTGAAAATCTTTCTTGCACCGTGTTCGCACAACCTGCACATTTTACGCCATCTAATAAGACTTCTTTTTTCATTATTTTATTCCCCTTTTTTTTTATCTTCTCCTATTATATAGAATAGGAAGAAGTTTAAATCCCAGATAAGCTACGTGTTTTCTAAACAACTGCTGGTTTGAATCGTCTTAACCGTAAAGCATTGAGCAAGACCGATACGGAACTGAAACTCATGGCGACTGCCGCAAACATCGGACTCATCAATGGTCCGCCAAAAATATACAAGAGACCCATCGCAACTGGAATACCTACAAGGTTGTAAGCAAAAGCCCAGAACAAGTTTTGTTTAATGTTTCGTAGCGTTGCATGACTTAAATCAATCGCAGTCAATACAGCGGTTAAATCATTACGCATAAGGACAATATCAGCCGATTCAATCGCCACGTCTGTACCTGATCCAACTGCAATACCGATATCTGCTTGAGCTAATGCGGGTGCATCGTTAATGCCGTCCCCAACCATCGCTACCTTCTTGCCTGTTTCTTGTAGTTTTTTGACTTCTTCTGCTTTATCTTCAGGTAATACTTCACTTAATACATGGTCAATACCCACCTGCTTAGCAATTGCTTTGGCTGTACGTTTGTTATCTCCAGTAATCATGATAACTTCAACACCACGTTTTTTAAGATCTTTAATAGCCTTCACACTATTTTCTTTGAGTGTGTCCGCTACTGCGATAATTCCAGCCAGCTCTCCGTCAATAGAGAGATACATCGGTGTTTTTCCTTCGTCTGCTAAACGATCGGATTCTTTTTCCATGCTTGATAAATCAATCTTTTGCTCTAGCATCAGTTTACGGTTTCCAATGTACATATCTTTGCCCTCAATTTCAACTCGAATCCCGTGTCCAGGAATCGCTTCAAAATGATCTGGTTTAGCTAATGTCATATTCTCTTCTTTTGATTTCTGTACGATGGCTTCGCCTAATGGGTGTTCAGAACCTGTTTCACCGGAAGCTGCATAATATAAAAGGTCATCTTTAGTAATAAGAGGAGTTGCCAAAATATCGGTCACGATAGGTTTACCCTCTGTCAATGTTCCTGTTTTGTCAAATACAATCGTGTCTAAATTATGAGTGGTTTCTAACGCCTCACCACTTTTTATCAAGACACCATGTTCTGCCCCTTTTCCGGTTCCAACCATAATACTTGTTGGAGTCGCCAAACCTAAGGCACATGGACAAGCAATAACAAGGGTTGTTATGATAACGGATAAAGCAAATATCCCTGATTGACCGGCAATTAACCAGGCAACCCCTGCTAAAATGGCTAACCCAATAACAATCGGTACGAAATATCCGGTAATAATATCGGCCATTCGAGCAATAGGTGCTTTAGACCCTTGTGCATCTTCTACTAGTTTTATGATTTGAGATAGAGTTGTATCACTTCCCACTCGAGTCGCGCGGTAATCAATGGAACCATTTTTATTGATACTAGCCCCAATAACCTCGTCTCCACTTTCCTTTTCCACGGGGATACTTTCTCCTGTCAGCATTGATTCATCGACTGAAGTGCGTCCCTCAACAACAACACCATCTACAGGAATACTTTCTCCCGGACGAACTCGAATAACATCTCCTAAAGCGACTTCGTCCACAGTAATCTCTTGTTCCACACCATTACGTATCACTCGAGCTGTTTTAGGAGCCAAGTTAACTAATTTTTCAATAGCTGAGGACATTTGCCCCTTTGAGCGTCCTTCTAAAAATAGCCCTAATGTATGGAGCGTCAAGATAACTCCAGTTACTTCATAATAAAGTAAATCGGAAAAGTTGCCGTAACCCAGGCCTGTCCCGATCGTCGCTGCCAGACTGTATACAAAAGCGGCCGCGGTACCAAGGGCAATCAAAGAATCCATATTAGGATGGCCTTTAAATAAACTTTTGAACCCCTTCTGGAAATATTCCCAGCTCACTACCATTATTGGTAAGGTTAAAATAAGTTGCAAAAGAGAAAAGTTAAATGCATTTATCGCTGGGTCAACGATATTAGGTAGAGGCATACCGACCATAGGACCCATGGATATAATTAGTAAAGGGATTGTAAATATAATGGATATCCCAAAACGATTTGAAAGTTGCTTCATTCTTTTTTCTTTTTTCTCACGCTTCTCTGCTCGTGAATTATCTTGAGTCTCAGTTGTTTCTAATACTGCTGTATAGCCACTATTGGATACAACACCAGTCACATCTACTACAGAAATTGCTGACGGGTTATAAGAAACTTGCATTTTTTCTGTCGCTAAATTGACTGAAGCTTTATCTACGCCCGACAACTTTCCAACGGCTTTTTCAATTGTCTGGGCACAAGACGCACAAGTCATCCCTTCTATTGCAAAAGTCTGCGTTATTCCTTCCTGGGTGACCACTTTATACCCTGAATCCTCTACCGCTTTTTGTAGATTTTCTATTGAAAATGTTGGTTCATCGTACTTTATACTTAACTTCTCTGTTGCTAGGTTCACGGAAGCCTGTGTGACCCCACGTACTTTTTTTGCCGCTTTTTCTACTGTCTGCGCACAAGACGCACAGGTCATACCTTCTATGGCAAACGATTCATTCTTCATTTTTTTCGCTCCTTATTCTCCATGATGATGTAAATGGCAATCGCATTGCCCTTCTGTACACTGACAATCCACTTCTTCTACTGCGAAAGCTTTTTTCATCTCTAATATTTCTTCTAGTCGCTGGATATCATCGAAGCTTAAGACATGATTTTCAATGATACTCCCTACTACATTCCCGACATTCTTTCGACAAATACGGTTGAAAATATCGTCTGTATAATTTCCTACGGCTTCTTTCTCTTCAATATTGGCAGTATAAATAAATTTTCTACCTTCTTGCTCTGTATTTAGTACGCCTTTTTCAACCAGTCGACCTAAGAGCGTTTTGATAGTGGCTTGTTTCCAGTCCATTTTTTCTTTCAATATGGAGATGACTTCTTTACTAGTCACTCGACCATTCGCCCAGACTACACGCATAACTTCCCATTCAGCATCTGTGATATGAGGGGTAACTACTATTGTACTCATTCACTTTCCCTCCTTATTGTCTACATTCGTAAACGTAAATGTTTGAGATAAGTTTACTATTGTAAACCATTCTTGTCAAGTCTTTTTTAAATAAATGTAACCAGCTATTATTGCCTTTGTTTTCCTATCTTTACCCAATACTAATTATAAGATTACCATTGATTTACTTTTATTGATTTTAGTCAAGTCCATAATCCTGTGTAAAATACTATACAATGTTTTACCGGTCTCTCATTGATCAAACTTAATATATTTTCTTGTAGAACTGAGCCATTCGTCATGAAGGTCCATAAGGACAGCTCCAATTAATCGATTGGCGGACGCTCGGTTGGGAAAAATCCGGATAATCTTTTCTCTTCTGCGGACTTCCTGGTTCAGTCGTTCAAGAAGGTTGGTGCTTTTTAGCCGATTGTGGCCACTTCCGATAACCGTGTATTGAAAGGCATCTTCAAAGCCATTATCCAATGTTTCGCAAGCTTTTGTATATTTAGACTGGTCGA
>NZ_AUCD01000077.1 GCF_000429585.1 Atopococcus tabaci DSM 17538 | reverse complement strand
CCCTTCCCAAATACATACTTCCGCTTGGTATAATACGGCGTAGCTCTTTCCCATAGAAACATCTAATGCCAGTACATAGGTCATTTGGGTTCCTCTCTTTCTTCTTCACATTGAAAGACCCTCACTGCTTCATTTCGTATCCCATTTCCTTTACCCGGACTCATGGTCCCACATACTTAAACCTGATTGAGAAATGACAGTGAAGGAGCTCTGTTTTTGTTTCGGACTCGTGGTCCTCGAGAGCTTGTTCGAGCTTCCTTTCACCCTTACTATACTTCTATAAAAGAAAAAATAGTAGGCAGAAACCCCCGTCGAGGTTTCTACCTACTAATCTTAGTATGTTTTTGTATTTAGTGTTGCATAGCATAGCGTTCCTCTAGGTCTGCAAATGTTGTTTGGAAGAAGGACATCATCTCTGGATAAAAAGACAACTTTACCGGCGAAGCGGCTTCGAGTTCGCGGTACAATTTTCGGGAAACAGCTTCGGGTTGACGGCTGACCACTTCCATCACCATCATTAATGTACAAGAACGGATTACGTCTTTCATTAACGATTGATCCTCGGACGGGTTCGTTTTGTAGATAAAGCCGATCAACTGACGAATTTCTTCATCGAATGTTGTTTTATCGGGAGTGAACTGAGTCCGGAGTTCTTCCGCTTTGTCTTCGTCGATGTCTTGCAAGTCATCCAACAGTTGCAGGAACGCGCCGTAATTGAACGCAAATTGCATCTCTTCTTGTGTCAGGCTACCTTTCACTAAAAAAGCATCCGCCAAAACCGATGAGCCGCCTTTTTCAAAAGACAACCGCAGCACCATTTCATCAGAAAGCGATTGGTGTTGTTTCATACTGGCGGTCTGCGCTTCATGAATGAACCGGATGCTGTCAAAAACGTCCGGGAACTGGTTTCTTGGAAACTGCTCTTCGATCAGTCCGATCAACTCAAAGACACGTGTGGAGTGATCTTTTTCCCCGGCGATGACATGGGACAGCCGTTCATTGAATGCTTGCTTCTCTTCTAAAGACACGGCTGGGTTATCCAAGTAATTGTCGGTATAGGGATACAACAAACTGTAGGCATAGACGGCTGGAGTCAGTGCCAACGGAAGATTCCAGTGAATTTGCAAGCTGTTCATAATCCACACATTCCGCATTGCTTGGTAAACTTCTTCAGTGCTCAGAGCGCTGTCTTGTTCGCGTGTGCGGTCGATGAAAGCCTCTGCCACGTCCAGATACCCCTTTTCCAAAAAGAACCGGAGAAAAGGGCGCTCAAAGAGAAGGCGTTGACTGTCGATTTCTAAAATAAACGCCGTCACCAACTTTTTTGTCTGATCTTTCTTTTCCTGCAAATCAGCGTGGAGTTGTTCCGTCATTTTTTTCAGTTTCCGTTCGTTCTGCCATTTTTTAATGAAGGAAACACGTTTCAGCTGGACAGGGGCTGCCTGCTTGTAACTGGCCAATGCACATTCAGTCAAAAGCTGTCTGGGTATCGGCATGGTGATTCCTTCCTTCTATTTGCATTCATTATAGCAGAAACTTTTTTCGAAAAAAGTCCACATTAGGCGAGGAATCAAAGTAGCGGTATTCTGAGGAAGAAGTGCGGATGTTCAGCTTTTTTTGTTGAAAAGTAGGTTTGTCTTAAAAAAACGCAAAAGATGGGTTGAAATTTTTTGTAACCTTGCTATAATATGAATTGTTGTTTTGGATTATGGAGGGGTAGCGAAGTGGCTAAACGCGGCGGACTGTAAATCCGCTCCCTCAGGGTTCGGGAGTTCGAATCTCTCCCCCTCCATTTTTATTGGGCTATAGCCAAGCGGTAAGGCAACGGGTTTTGGTCCCGTCATTCCCAGGTTCGAATCCTGGTAGCCCAGCTAAAAAAGAGCCGCACAGGATACTGTGGGCACTGACCCCCAAAAGTTAGAGTGAAAAACTAACCTTTTGGGGGTCTTTTCTATGGCAAAATACAGTTCAGAATTCAAATGGCAAGTGGTTCAGGAGTACTTGAATGGTCCGTTGGGCTATAAGTTGTTGGCGAAGAAGTACAATATGCCTTCTCCCGCTCCTCTCAGACAATGGGTGCGCGCGTTCCAAGAATTTGGTATGGACGGTTTAGAAAGAAAACGGAAAAAGACCGTTTACTCTGTTCAATTCAAGATGGATGCATTACACTTTATGAGACAGACAGGCTCGAGTTATGCCGAGACAGCCATTGCCTTCGGCATGAATAACCCAACCCTTCTTGCGAACTGGGTTCGCGCCTTCCAAGAAGGCGGGATTGAGGGCCTGAAACCAAAACCAAAGGGGCGTCCATCCATGTCCAAAAAACCAACTAATCGACCGAAAAAGCCCTCTACCCGTGAAGAGCTGGAGCGTGAGAACGAACTGTTACGATTGGAGAATGCGTACCTAAAAAAGTTGAGAGCTTTTCGGAAGAACCCCGATGCCTTTCTCGAAAAGCACAAACAGCCGTGGCATTCGGACTCAAACAAGAAGGATTCAAACTAAAAGATATCCTGGTGGTCATTGGACTGCCAGAAGCTACGTACCATTACCATGTGAAGCAGTTCGGGAAAGAAGATCATGATCAGTCGCTAAAAGCACTGATTAAGCAGCTCTTCTTTCAGTTTAAGGAACGGTATGGGTACAAACGGATCACAAAAGAAATCCAAAAATTGGGACACTGCGTCAACCACAAGAAAGTGTACCGCCTTATGCAGGAGATGGATTTGAAGTGTGTGAAGTTCATGCGGAAATCGCGCCGATATAACTCCTATAAAGGAAAAGTAGGAACCGTGGCGAAAAACCGGTTGAACCGGCGGTTCCATTCGCCTTTTCCTTTACAAAAACTGGTCACAGATGTCACAGAGTTCAAGTGCACAGGGGAGGAAAAACTGTATCTCAGCCCGATTCTCGATCTCTACAACGGAGAAGTCATTGCCTACGGCCTCCATAAACGGCCGACATTGGACTTTGTGATGGAGCCGCTTATGGAGGCCGTTGAGATTGTCCGCAAACGCGCCCGATTCCGCACGACCCTCCACTCGGATCAAGGGTGGCAGTACCAACACAACCGCTGGGTCAAGACGTTGAAACACCATAAGGTTTTCCAAAGCATGTCCCGAAAAGGGACCTGTGCCGATAATGCGGCAATGGAAAATTTCTTTGGGCTTCTCAAACAAGAAATGTACTATGGAGAAAAGCTGGTCAGTTATGAAGAATTGAAAGCAAGAATTATTGAATACATCGACTGGTACAACCATGTCCGCTCCAAAGAAAAATTGGCTGGCCTGAGTCCAGTAGAATACCGAACTCAAACCAGCCAATCAGCTGCGTAATAAAAACTTTAACTTTTGGGGGTCGCCACCGTGCGGCTCTTTTTTTTACAAAAAACAGGCAGGCGCTTCCTACGGCGGCAGGGAACAAAACGCTTTGAGGAGCTCGTCCCCAACAAAAAACAGTCTGTCTCCATAAGGAATTGTGGTATACTAGTGGTGCTATACGTGAAGTTTCAGGAGGTGCATTCATGCCATTTGATTTTGATTGGTCACAGCTCTTTACATGGCGGGCGTTGATCAATCTGTTAGACATTGCTATTGTCGCATTTGTCATCAATCAGTTGATGAAAATTGTGAAAGGAACACGGGCGGTTCAGTTATTGAAAGGAATCGGCGTGATCCTGCTCATTAAATTTGCCAGTTCGTTTTTCGAACTACGAACAACGGAATATATTGTAGATTATGTGATTCAATGGTCCGCATTGGCGTTGATCATCATCTTTCAGCCCGAACTGCGGAGAGGTCTGGAACACTTGGGCAGAGGGTCCTTGTTTCCGCGTAAACGGAAAATCAACCCAAGTGAACAGTTGGTCCAAGACATTTCCCGGGCCACTCAATATATGAGCAGACGCCGAATCGGTGCGTTGATGTCCATTGAAATTGATACAAGTTTGGAAGAGTATATAGGCACAGGCATTTCGTTGGATGCAGATGTTTCAGGGGAATTGTTGATCAATATTTTCGTTCCAAATACGCCGCTTCATGACGGCGCAGTCATATTGAAAGACTTTAAGATCGCTTCCGCTGCAAGCTATCTCCCGCTCTCTGAAAGTCCGGCCATCCCGAAAAAACTGGGAACCCGTCACCGGGCGGCCATCGGATTGAGTGAAGTTTCCGACGCCATCACAGTGGTTGTGTCGGAAGAAACAGGGGAAATCAGCGTTGCACGTCAGGGGAATTTGATTTCTCCTATGACCAAAGAAGAATTGGAAACTTATTTGAGGAAAGAATTGGTGTCTGAAGAAGAGGACGAGAAAAACTTCTTTCAGAAGTTGGCGGAAGGGTTCAGGAAAGGAGGAGCTGACAAATGAAAGGCAGCTCAAATAAAAGTCCTTGGCCGTCCCGTCTCCTATCCCTTCTGTTTGCGGTCTTGTTGTTTTCTTTTGTCCACTACGAAAACAACTCCCGGGTGCAATCCACCACCCCGTCTAATGGCGCAAGCATCACCAGTGTGGAGGTGCTGACGGATATTCCGATCGGTATCAACATCGACAAAGACCGTTATTTTGTTTCTGGGATTCCAGAGACGGCGACGGTTCGGTTGGAAGGGCCGCAGGCGATTTTGACCCAAACATTGGCGACAAGGAACTTTGAAATTGTGACACCCGACTTAGACGACCTGGGGCCCGGAACCCACGTCATCCGGTTGGGGGCGGAAGGCATTTCCAACCAGTTGGACTACAGCATCATGCCATCGGAGTTTCCCGTGGTGATTGAAGAAAAAGTGACGAAGGAATTTGACATCAATGTTGAATTTGATACCGCCTATCTGGAAGACGGGTATGAGGCAGGGACTCCGCAGCTTTCTCAAGACACAGTCGTGATCTCCGGGGCTGCATCCACTGTCGAACAAGTCAACCAGGTAGCGGTTGTAGTGGTGCCGGAAGAAGGCAATATCACAGAAGACATAGAGGCAACATTGTCGATATTGGTTTTCGATGCTTCAGGAGAGTTGTTGAATGTGAATATTGAACCTTCCCAAGTAGATGTGTACATACCTGTGGAAGGAACCCAAAAGAGTCTTCCGGTTGCATTGCGGCAGACAGGTACGGCTGATCCGAATTATGAGTACACCTTGGAACTTGAGCAAGGCGAAAACGAGAGTGTGCTTGTGACGGGGGAACAGAATCTGTTGGAAGACATGGGAAATTTTGTGGTGGAAGTAGATGTCTCTGGGGTGACGGAATCAACGTTGCGTACAGTTCCGTTACCGGTTCCGGATGGCATCACAGAAGTAATGCCGGAAGAGTTGGACGTGGTTATCCGTGTCTCGCCTAAAAACGATGGAGAGGCGAATAATGATGAATCTGATGAAACAAATTCATCAGAAGAAAATGCAGAAGACACCAGTGGCAGCCAAAGCAATACCGCAAACACTGCGGACGAAGAGCCAAGCGACACAACTGAAAACGACACAACGACAAATTCAAGTGTGGAGAACGATTCAGCAGAAAACGGCGTTGGTTCAAACCAACAGCCCGACAGTTCAAGTGAAAACGATCAGTAAAAGGAGAGTATACAATGGGAAAATACTTTGGAACCGACGGAGTAAGAGGGATTGCAAACCAAGAATTGACACCGGAATTAGCGTTTAAGTTGGGCCGTTACGGCGGATATGTTTTGTCCACGCACCTCGAAGAAGGGGAGCGCCCGCGTGTTTTAGTGGGACGGGACACCCGTATTTCAGGAAGAATGCTGGAGTATGCATTGGTCGCGGGGTTGTTGTCCATTGGAGCTGAGGTCATGCGTCTCGGCGTCATCACTACTCCAGGAGTTTCTTATTTGACCCGTATGCAGGGAGCGACAGCAGGCGTTATGATTTCTGCATCCCATAACCCGGTTCAAGACAACGGCATCAAGTTTTTCGGAGCAGACGGATACAAACTGTCGGATGAACAAGAAGCGGAAATCGAAGAACTATTGGACAAAGAAACAGATGAACTGCCACGTCCAAGCAGCGAAGGACTGGGAACGTCTGAAGAGTTCAAAGAAGGCGTATTGAAATACATCCAGTTCTTGACACAGACCATCAACGGTGACCTTTCAGGAATTCAAGTTGTCCTGGACGGTGCACACGGTGCGGCAAGCCCATTGTTGACTCGTTTGTTTGCTGACTTGGAAACCGACTTTGATCTTATGGGAGTCTCTCCAGACGGTTTGAACATCAACGACGGGGTGGGAAGCACCCATCCGGAAAAACTGGCCCAAATGGTTGTTGAAAAAGATGCCGATGTAGGGCTGGCATTCGATGGAGACGGCGACCGTTTAATCGCTGTAGACGAACTTGGAAACATTGTCGACGGCGACAAGATTATGTACATCTGTGGAAAATTCATGAAAGAAGAAGGCCGCTTGAAAAAAGACACCATTGTGTCCACGGTCATGAGCAACATCGGCTTTTACAAAGCGTTGGAAGAGCACGACATGACTTCTGTGAAAACTCAAGTGGGCGACCGGTTTGTCGTAGAAGAAATGCGCAAAAATGGCTACAACTTCGGCGGCGAACAATCCGGACACCTTATTTTCTTGGATTACCACACAACAGGCGATGGCTTGTTGTCTGCAGTTCAATTGTTGAATGTGATGAAACAGACTGGCAAAAAATTGTCTGAACTCGCAGAAGAAGTCACTACTTACCCACAAAAATTGGTGAACATACGTGTAACGGATAAACACCACGTGATGGACAACGAAGCCATCAAAGAGGTCATCGATGAAGTGGAACGTGAAATGAACGGAAACGGCCGGATTTTGGTTCGCCCAAGCGGAACCGAATCGTTGTTGCGCATCATGGCGGAAGCACCGACCGAACAGGAAGTAGTGACCTATGTCAACCGGATTGCAGATGTGGTCCGTGAAGAAATCGGCAGCGAATAAACGAAGAACAGAAGAACGCAAAAAAAGCAGGCCCGCGGGTCTGCTTTTTTGTTTTGGATCAACATACGAATTTATACATGGCGAATCGACCTATACCAATTATGACACATATTTTTCATTGACAAATAAAATCCGTTAAGTTACTATTTACTAGCAAGTTCAAGGGGAAGCATAAGAGTATACCAATTTTAAAACATTTGTAAAAAGACTACTTAATTCATAAAAAAACTAGGTCATAGAAAGAAGGATCGCTATGTGCGGAATTGTGGGATACATCGGAAACCAGGATGCAAAGGAAGTGTTGCTTCAAGGGTTGGAAAAGTTGGAGTACCGTGGATATGATTCTGCGGGCATCTTTGTCATGAATACGTCCGGTGAAGGGAATCTCTTCAAAGAAAAAGGACGAATCAAAGAGCTGCGCCAAGAAGTGAAACAGGACGCCCAGGGAACTGCCGGCATCGGCCACACCCGTTGGGCAACACACGGAGTACCGAGCGCAATGAACGCTCACCCGCATCAATCTGAAAACGGGCGCTTCTCATTGGTCCACAACGGCGTCATTGAAAATTACCGCGAGTTGAAAGAAGCGTATTTACAGGACGTCACGTTCCACAGCGAAACCGATACGGAAGTCATCGTCCACTTGATTGCGAAATTCACAGAAGAAGGATTGGAAACATTCGATGCCTTCAAAAAAGTCGTTCAATTATTGAAAGGCTCTTATGCACTGGGCTTGGCAGACCGTGAACAGCCGGAAAAAGTGTTTGCAGCGAAAAACAAAAGCCCGCTTTTGGTCGGCGTTGGAGAAGATTTTAACGTCTTGTGCAGCGATGCGATGGCCATGATTCGCTATACCGATCAATTCATGGAATTGATGGATGGAGAATTAGTAGTGTTGACCGATACCGCTGTTCATATTGAAGACGTGGATGGAAACGTAAAAGAACGTGTACCGTACACAGCTGAATTGGACGCCAACGACATCGAAAAAGGTACCTACCCTTACTACATGTTGAAAGAAATCGACGAGCAGCCGGGCGTCATCCGGCAGTTAGTTCAAAACTACCAAGGCAAAAATGGAGAGCTGGAAATCGATGAAGAAATCATCCAGGCCATGTTGGCCAGCGATCGGATCTACGTCATCGCGGCCGGCACCAGCAACCATGCAGGGTGGATCGGCAAGCAGTTGCTTGAGAAGATAGCCGGCATTCCGGTGGAAGTGCATGTAGCCAGCGAGTTCAGCTACAACATGCCGCTGTTGACAGAGAAGCCCTTCTTCATCTACATTTCTCAAAGTGGGGAAACGGCCGACAGCCGTGCCGTTTTGGTGAAAACCAATGAAATGAACTACCCCTCACTGGCCATCACCAACGTGGCCGGTTCCACATTGTCCCGTGAATCGGATTATACTTTGCTGTTGCACGCCGGTCCAGAAATTGCGGTGGCTTCCACCAAAGCATACACCGCACAAATCGGAGTGTTGGCGATTTTGGCGGATGTTCTGGGACGTGCAAAAGGCAAAACACCTGAATTCGACATGATTCATGACTTGGGCATCGTCGCCAATGCGATGGATGTGGTTATCGATGAAAAAGAAACAATGGAAGAGATTGCCCGTCTGTATTTATCGAAAACCCGCAGTGCCTTCTATATCGGCCGTGCGATGGACTACTATGTCTCCATGGAGGCGGCCTTGAAACTGAAAGAAATCTCCTACATTCAAACAGAAGGGTTCGCTGCCGGAGAACTGAAACACGGCACCATCGCCTTGATTGAAGAAGGCGTGCCGGTGGTGGCATTGATTACGAACGCAGAAACAGCCGGACATACCCGCGGAAACATTGAAGAAGTTCGTTCGCGTGGAGCTGCCACTGTGGTTGTTTCGATGGAAGGATTGAACCGGGAAGGCGACCAAATTGTCCTGCCGGAAATCAACCCGTTGCTTTCTGCACTGGTCAGTGTCATCCCGACCCAGCTGTTGGCGTACTACGCCACGCTGCACCGTGGATACGATGTGGACAAACCGCGTAACCTGGCAAAATCTGTTACAGTAGAATAAGAAAATCCCCCCCTTTGGACATCTGTCTAGAGGGGGTTGTTTGTTTGAGTCAACCAATCTCTCAACTCCTGGTTGAACTGGTCGGCTTTCCCCACAGACCACGTATGGCCCGCACCGGGAATCACTTTTCCTCCTGCACCAGGGATATAGCGAGGACCGACTTCGACAGATTTCAATCTATTGCGTGATTCTTCTTCTCCAGCAACAATGAAGCAGGGTGTAACGATGCTTCCATACGATTCATCCAAGCGGAAGTCCATAATTTCTTTGAAGATGGTTTCATAGCTTTGACGTGTTAGAAGCTGATAGTTGGTGATGAAATCCGGAATTTTTTCTTCAGGCAACTGGTAAGCATCCCGGGCGAGTTTGGTTAAGTATTGAGGGTTTTGTTGTCCGCGATGGATGACCCAAGATTGTGCTCTAAGAAAAAAACGAAACGGCAGCGGTTCGACGGTAATGCCGCTAATAAAGGCACTCTGAATCTTTTCAGGGTACTGTTTGACCAACTCCAAAGCTACATGACCGCCTAAGGAGAGGCCGACCACATACACAGCCCGGTTTTGAATGACGTGTTGCGCAATAAGGTCGACGGTCTCCTTAAGGTTTGTCCATGGCGTAGAAACACTTTTTCCATGACCAGGTAAATCCACCAAGAGGAGACGGTAATCTTTGAATGCAGGAATTTGCTGCCACCAAATCCACCGGCTTGTCCCCAATCTGTGGATAAAAAGGATCGTTTCTTTTCCGCTGGATGTAATTTCCTCATAGTCTATCATGTCGAAAAGCTCCTCATAAAATAATTTGCTGTTGAAACAAGCTTAGCACACGGACAACTAAAGACGAAGTTTGCTATGTGTAAAATAGTTGTCGGAAAGTAAAATAGTAGGGTAAGAAATGAAAGTAGACAAAAAGGAAGAAGACCCTTAATCTAGAGATAACCACAAATCCAGAAAAGAGGTCTTCTTATGAATCAAATTATAGCAGAAATTGCCAGTATATTAAAGGATTCTGAAACATTATTAGACAGTGAAATACGATTAGATCAATACCTTCCAAAAGTCATGTGTGAGCTGGTTTCCAAAGCAATCGAGATGATTGATTTGGAATTAATTCATACTTATAAAGAAAAAGGATACGATATACAGAAAACAATGAAACGTACCGTTCAGTTCTCTTACGGGGCTGTTGAGATTAGGCGACGACGCA